>JBKPMK010000453.1:0-13311 GCA_046732115.1 Thermoproteota archaeon | reverse complement strand
TATCGCGCAATTAATGAAGTACTGAGTCATGAAGAATCAACGATAGTATTGAATGACAATGATCTAAGGGAATTCGTTAAGTCCGCAAAGGGAAGCTATGGCATATATAGAGGATATATTGGGGGTTCTACACGGCATTTTTTAATGTTTTTATCATTCACACATCCTAAACCAGAGTGAAAACTTGCGATAGAAGGGAGATTTCTATAGAATGTTCAACTATTATACAAGGGATAATGATTATAGTAACAAACACCGCTTTGTGCTTGGTGTATTTCGATCATATGATCGTACCATCTTTGTATTCCTCCTGTTATGAAAAACTTGATCGATAGCAACGTCTATTGCTTAATCATTAAATTGTCTGTTCTTAAATCTAGATGCACATAACCGATCAATTACGGTAGCTAAATGCTACTGATTCAGATATTATTTTCATACTGGCCGGCATTTCACACCACTATATACTGTTATATTAATAAATAGATATGTCCTAAAAATCGTTAAAGAATACTTCTTCAAAAACAAATTTTATGACATCTGCTGTTTATTCTACTGGGAACCCTGCCTTAGACTTCTTCTTCACATTGTTCAATGGAATTGCTGAAGTCCCATTGTTCAGCTCTCCGATTACAGGAATTCTGATATTAGCAGGTGTATTTTTGGCATCTAGAAAGGCTGGTGCAATGATGGTCTTGTCAGGATTAATAGGTGCTGGAATGGCCATCCTATTTGGTGCACCGTATGGGCTTGTTACATTTGGTCTGTTTGGTTACAACTCCATTTTGACAGGAATGGCATTTTGGTCTGGTCCTTTTGTAAAAGCAAACAAAGCTACATTCTTCATATCGGTTTTTGGCGCCGCCGTCACGGCAGTCACTTGGATGGCGTTCTCCCATCTTATGGGCGATCTCTTTGTGTTAAATGGGACAAAGGCTTCGTGGGCAATTCCAGGATTTACATCATCCTTCATTTTTACAACCTGGGCTATGATGTATGCGAGCAAAAGGTACGGACATGACATTTGGCCATCGGCGCCACCTCCTCCAAAAGAAGAAATGATTGCAAATAGCAGTAATCCAGCCCCAAGTGATGGCTTTAAATGGACTGCGAAGGAATTCATTATAGCCACATTAAAGGGTGTATCACAAGTCACTTTTGTTGAGAACTGGAAGACAGGTATTTTCTGGGTCGTAGGTTTGACCCTTTCATTTGAGTTGGCACCTCTTATCGCTGGACAGGCTAGGCCATGGTTTACAAACGGATATACATCTCAATGGAATGAATTTTCACCTTTATTTTTAGCAGGATTGATGGCTCTTATAGGATCAGCAATAGGAGCTGCCTTGGCAATTCTTACAAAATTACCTACAGCGGAGGTTAGATTAGGACTGCATGGATTTAATCAGGTACTTGTAATGATAGCTCTTACAAGCTTCGTTCCGCTGACTCCGCAATCATTCATGATGGCGATTTTAGCCACTGTTGCATGTTCGGTAATTGTGATGCCTGCTCTGCAAAGGTTTTTTGGAATGTGGGGGTTGCCTGCTCTGACAGGACCATTTGTCTTTACAGCATGGGTATTCCTACTTGGGATTTCTGGTTTTTCCCATATCCCTGCAGGAATTGGCTGGTCACGACCAGCACCATAACCGAAAGGGGAGGCCTGCAAAAAAAACACGCTCAGCATTCGCGGCGTTTCTTTTTTTCTAACGTGAACATTTTAGTTGAGCTGAGTATGAGTTTCAAGGACAGATTTACATCTATAAATCCCACACCAGCATAATAGATTTGGTTACGTATGCAACCAGAAGATTTCGAGCGGTTTTTAATATTCGCAGGAGATCATTCATTACAAGGGAAATCCGATGTTGAAAAGATCAAGACTTTCATCTCTTGGTGTCAGCGGAGTGGTTTTGAGGAAGTAATTATTAGATTAAGTTCAGAGGATAAAGGTGGTTGGGGAAACAATTTTTTGCTTGATTTTACCACCCATAGGATAATAATTAGCAAGAAAAAATTTATCAGAAAATTTGTGGATCTGGGGTATATAGCCGGGATGGCACCATTTCCATATATGCTAGTATCAAAACAAAATTTGAAACTGTCTGATTTAAAAAAATCTCCAATAGTTACAGATCCCGAATCTAACCTTAAGAAAGACAGTTCCTTGAACTTCGTTATTCCTTATTCAGAAATACAAGAAATTATTATTCGAAAGGGGGTAGACACTATAGTTACAAACATGCTTGGTAGTATGATAACAACAAATTTTCTTACAATTAATGCATTAAGTAATATCCATGATTACATGCTTCCGGTAAGGAAAAATGGAACATTTGAAGAAATTCACTATTGGCTATCTGCCGTCGTTCCTGCGAGAGTTGTAGCCAATTAGAGTTTGTATCAGACTAGCCGACGTCGGCAATGTATTATAATAGAGTAAGAAATATTCAGACATGAAGTAATCATATATATAAATTAGTGATTTTAAATTTAAAATAATTCAAACCGGTAGTATAGATTGAGGTAATATAGATCAATATGATGTTAGCACCAAGAGAAATAGACAAAATGATGATTTGGACAGCCGCGCAGATAGCAGAAGGGCGAAGGAAAAAGGGAGTGAAATTGAATTATCCTGAGACGGTTGCTTACATTGCCAACTATGTTGTAGAAGGGGCTCGTGAGGGAAAAAGCGTAGCCGAGCTCATGAAATCTGCGAGGGAACTATTAACGAAAAAGGATGTGATGCCTGGGGTAGGAGAGCTAATACACACTGTACAGGTGGAGAGTACATTTCCAGATGGCACTAAATTAGTGACAGTGCATGACCCAGTTCAATAGGTGATTAATGATGGTAATCAAATCAACTAAAAAATCATCAAAAAAAAAGGAGCTCAGAGGACAAAGGAGCTCAGAGCAAGGAGGCATACTAGCATGATACCAGGGGAATATATCCTATCTTCAGAACCCGTCATTTGTAATCCTAACAGGAAAACGGTTAAGCTCACTGTGAAGAACACCGGGGATAGACCCTGCCAAATTGGTTCACATACCCACTTCTTTGAAGTAAATAAAGCATTAGATTTTCCAAGGGAAAAATCCTATGGATTTAGGCTCAACATTCCAGCTGGGACATCGATAAGATTTGAACCTGGCGATTCAAAGGAAGTGGAACTTTGCGAACTCGGAGGTAGTCGCATAGTTTATGGCTTCAATGGTTTGACAATGGGTGGCGTAAAATCGTCCGTCGGTAAAAACGCAGCTATGCAGAGGGCCAGGCAGCAAGGCTTCAAAGGAGCATAAGAGGAGTAGGTGAAAAAATAAAAATGGTTCTTAAATTAACCCGCAAGCAATATACAGACTTATTTGGACCTACATCAGGTGACAAAGTCAGGCTTGGCGATACTGATCTAACTATAGAGATAGAAAAGGATCTGTTAACATTAGGAGATGAATGTGTGTTTGGCGGAGGAAAGACATTAAGAGATGGATTGGCACAAACACCAGGAATTACTAATGCAAATGGTGCACTTGATTTTCTTATAACAAATGCAGTTGTTTTGGATCCAGCGCTTGGAATAGTAAAAGGTGACATCGGTATAAAAGACGGCAAAATTGCGGGAGTCGGAAAGGCAGGTAATCCGTACACTATGGACAAAGTTAGCAGGAACATGGTAGTATCAGCGTGTACTGAGGCTACTGCAGGCGAGCATACTATTTGCACTCCAGGGCACTTTGATACTCACATACACATGATATCTCCTCAACAGTATGTTGACGCAATAAGCAATGGTATTTGCAACATGATAGGAGGTGGAACTGGTCCAGCAGACGGTACAAATGCAACTACTTGTACTCCTGGTGTTTTCAATATTAGTAGAATGATGGAAAGTGTAGAGGACTTGCCGATGAATTGGGGTTTCTTAGGAAAGGGTAATGATTCACATCCTTCATTAGCAACACAACTGGAGCAAATAGAGGCTGGGGCCTGTGGCCTCAAGGATCATGAAGACTGGGGAACTACTGCATCAGTTTTAGACGCATCTTTAAAAGCAGTAGATGCTACTGATACACAGTTAGCCATCCATACTGATTCCATCAATGAATGTTCCTATGTAGAAGATACAATAAATGCTATTGATGGAAGAACTCTGCATACTTATCATACTGAGGGAGCCGGAGGCGGTCATGCCCCAGACATTATGAAAATTGCCAGCGAACAATTTGCACTTCCATCTTCAACAAATCCAACCAGGCCGTATACTGTGAATACTGTTGACGAGCACCTAGATATGTTAATGTTTTGTCATCATCTGAATCCTGCAGTTGCTGAGGACGTCGCATTTGCAGAATCAAGAATCAGAGCTGAAACCATAGCAGCTGAAGATGTTTTGCATGACGAAGGTGTGTTGAGTATGTATTCTTCTGACAGCCAAGCAATGGGAAGAATTGGTGAGGTAGTAATCCGTGCATGGCAGACAGCTGATAAAATGAAAAAGATGAAAGGGAGATTGCAAGAAGAACAGGGCGTAGACAATGACAATTTCAGAGCAAAAAGATACATTGCAAAGACAACGATAAATCCTGCTATTACTCACGGTGTGGCAGACTACTTAGGCTCGCTTGAAGTGGGCAAATATGCTGATATTGTAATGTATCCAACTGCATTCTTCGCTGCAAAGCCGAAAATGGTATTCAAGGGTGGCTTTATAGCCTGGTCGATCATGGGAGATCCCAATGCATCACTACCTACGCCTGAACCAGTATTCTATAGGCCTATGTTTGGAGCAATGGGAAAGGCAGTAAAAAAGACATCTTTTACCTTTACATCAAAGGCAGCCCTACAGCTAGGAGTGCCAGAGAAGCTTGGTCTTGAGAAAGTAATCTTACCGGTGAAGAACTGTAGATCTATAAGTAAGCATGATATGGTCTGGAATGACAAAACTCCTGAAATAACAATAGACCCGGAAACATACGAGGTTAAGTTGGATGGAAAAATCGCGACGGTTGATCCAGCAAAAGAACTTGCTTTAGCTCAAAGGTACTTTATGGCATAAAACACAAAAAGTATTGTCGATTTGAGTAATAACAAAAATCGCACAGATAAACCGTAAAAGCGCTATTTTTTCTTTTTGTTTTTGTATTCATATTTGTATTTGTTCTTGTTTTTTAGAACTATACCTTTATTTTTCTGTAATTGAGACAGTATACTTAATGTCAAATCCCAATTATGGTGTATGGAGACCCATGGCAGAGAATGTAGAGTTCAATGCCTTAGAATCAAATTCCAATGCAGTGATGGCCATCGCAGACACAGTGAGGACAACGTTGGGGCCCAAAGGATTAGACAAGTTACTAATAGATCAAGCTATGAACAGACATGTTTCAAATGACGGAGTGACGATTTTGCTTTCTTTGCGAGCTATACATCCAGTCGCCAGAATGATTGTACAAATAGCAGAAAGACAGGAGCAATTAGTGGGTGATGGAACGACAACAGCTGTAGTAATGGCAGCTGAAATGATAAAGGATGGGAAGAGACTTATAAAGGAACTCGGTGTCCACCCCACAAAGGTCGTCGAGGGAATCGAAAGTGGAGTGAAACATGCTTGTCAAATACTGCAAGCCGAAGCAAAGAAGATTGCCCTGGAGGAAATTATGTTAGAACAAGTAGTCAAGACGTCCTTGTCATCTAAGATGGATGGACAGAAACTCTCCACTCTAGTTATTTTGGCATTAAGATCGGTAGGACAAGCTGCAAGATACAATGGCTCATTTGACTTTGACAAATCGATAATGGTTATTCGAAGGACCAATATGGAAGACAGAGTTGTTAACGGCGTGGTGCTTGAGAGAAAAAGAATGGATCAAGAGATGCCTGTTGAAATAAGCCAAGCGAAAATTATGATTGTCAAACTGGATTTGAAGCCTGTTAAAGAGGCTTGGTTAAAAGAGAACAGCAAGTACCAAGAAATACTTGATATGGAAAATGACAGACTGGTGAAGTCAAAAGAAATCGTTGATGCCATGTTGGCAACTGGCGCAAATACATTTCTCATAGCTTCCCCAGAAGTAGACCAAGTTGTTGAGGATTTGCTTGCATCGAGGAAGATGTTTGCAGTACGCATTTCTACAGAAGAGATAGAATACTTGTCACGTTATACCGGCGCCAAGCCAGTTAGAATGACTGACGAGCTGAAGAAACCAGATATTCTTGGTAAAGCAGATCACGTTACTGAAGATGAGGACAATGGAGTAGTTTACATAGAAAATGGTTCAGGTAGGAATATGGTTACCATGATAGTTACAGGTACAACAAAGGAAACATCTCTTGAACGATGGAGGGCAACTATAGATGGTGTAAACGCCGCTGAAGCAGCCCTCAATGGGGGTATTGTGGCTGGAGGAGGGGCAGCAGAATTACATGCAATAGAAAAAATAAAAAATCTAAGACTAAAAGGTCTAGAACAGGTAGGACTTGAAGTAGTCACCTCTGCCCTTGAGAGTATTATGCGACAGATTCTTACAAATGCAGGTTTTAATGGACTTGAAAAGGTTATGGCAGCAAAAGCTTCCCATGATGGTTTTGGCATCGATATTGATTCTGGCGAAGTTGTAGACATGTGGAAGAAAGGTGTTCTTGATCCTGTGCTTGTAAAAACAATGGCATTAGAGGCAGCCGGGGAAATATCAAAGTCTGTTTTGCGCATAGATCGAAACTTGGCTGCGGAGGATCTTAGTCAACAAGCAGTATCAGAGACAAAGAGGTAAGAAAAATTAAATTGCTAATTCGTCACTGCGTTGAACGATCAAATGTAGATGAAAACCTAGTAGTACGGGATCCTACAAAGATTAGACACGTTGTAATTGTAGGGGGTAAAATCAAGTCAATGTCAGGCCCAATAGATCCCGCTTCCCACCTCAATCTTGATTATCCTGACCATAAGGCGACCTCTTGTGTTATTGTCGAAAAATTAGAAGTTGGTGCCAAGGCAATTTTTGGTATAACTGGACTAGCATTTGCCAATGTTGATCCAGGATCAGCTTTTGATCATTACGGTTATGTAGACTATACACAAAGGTTATCAGATATGATTGAAGCAGTAAAGGAAACAAGAAACATAGAAAAAAGGGTGTGATCAATCAGCATGAACATGGAACAAAGAGGCAAAAAATATTGATTACAATCGACGCAGTTATCGGAAACATCAAAAAGGATACCAATCTGGGGCAAAAATATGACGAGATGTGTAGAAAAGCCGCTTCAGCATGTGAGACTATAAAAATCAGTAGACTCGAATCAGAAAGAGTCAGGATGAGGAAGACCTCTGACAAAGGAACAGATGTTGCTTTGACCCTTCCGCAAGGTACACACCTAAAAGATGGGGATGTACTCTTGGTAGCCGAAAATAAGATGCTCATCGTAGAGATAGAACCGGAAAATGTAGCAATGTTGGAGATCAAAAGTAATTTGCATGGCGATGATATTATCAAGCTGCCTGTTACTGTTGGGCATACAATAGGCAATTTGCATCGTCCAATAAAAGTAGAAGAAAATAAAATCTATTTTCCAATTCAATCCAATTCAGAAATTGATATGTTCAGGAAGCTTTTAGGCTCGTCGAATGAACACATTCAAATCACCAATACCAAGATAGTTTTTGAACCTGATGAAGCCATGAATATACATGAGCATTGACAAGATAACGACAGAAGAAGTAAGCATTTTGCAGCTTTCTGATTCTTTCTTTCCTACTGGCATGTATGCAACATCAAACGGACTAGAAGCATTATTTTATGCTAAAAAGATAAAACATCCAAACGAGCTGCGGAATATTATTAAAGTGTATCTAGAACATCAAATAGGACCTACAGATTGTGCGGCTTTGGGAAACTCCTATGAATATGTTATAAAGAATGATCTGAAAGGAGTCATAAAAGTAGATCAAATAACGTTTTCAATGAAACTTATTCAGGAAATAAGAGATACGTCTACCAGAGCGGGTACTCAACTCCTTAAATGTTTAGGCTATTTTATAGCAGATAATGAATTATTAAATAAATATCAACACTGCATAAAAAACCGACAAGCTTACGGTGTATATCCTGTGGCACTGGCAATTGCCAGCAGCAGTTTAAACATTTCAAAACGGAAAGCAGGGCTTATGATGATTTATGCTTTTTTGGTAAGTATGGTGGGAGCAGCTTTAAGATTGGGTATGCTTCAGCATTTTGATGGTCAAAAAATTATTCATGAATTAAAGCCGGACATTGTAGAAATAGTAAACAGTAATATTGATAGGCCAATTACTGGTATGTGGCAGTTTGCGCCAGGATTAGACATATTTCAGATTGCACACGAGAGAATGTCTTCAAAAATGTTTATTACTTGATCGAGACGTTGTTTTTTTATGAGCACTGATCGAATACCTAGGGTAGGAATCGGTGGACCGGTTGGCTCGGGAAAGACGATGTTGATAGAGCAGATAGTACCCATTTTATCTGATAGAGGTTATAGAGCAGGCATAATTTCAAACGACGTAGTTTCTAGAGAAGACGCAGACAGGATGAGAAAGAATTTGGCTGCGGAAAGAGGCTTGTTACCTGAAGATTTGGTAATTGGGCTAGCCACAGGCGGATGTCCGCATACTGCAGTACGCGAAGACCCATCAATGAACTTGTCTGTAGTTGAAGAGATGGAAATGAAGCATAAAGATCTAGATTTGATCATAATTGAAAGTGGCGGAGACAATATTACCACCACATTCAGTCCTGCTTTGGCTGATTACTTCATCTACATTATAGACGTGTCCGGTGGCGACAAATATCCAAGAAAGCGAGGTTTGGGTATAGAAAGTTGTGATCTGTTGGTAATAAACAAGATCGATCTTGCACATTATGTTGCAGCTGATCTTTCCATCATGGAACGGGATGCAAAAGCCGTAAGAGGAAACAAACCATATGTATTGGTTAATTCCAGAACTGGGCAGGGAGCCAAAGACGTGACTGAACACATTATAAGAGATGTTCTATTTGAATCTCTGCCGAAAGCTGTTGCAAAAAATAAATAGTCAAGTTTGGTACGGGATCAATGAGTAATTTAGAATTTTATACTCCAGACGATATTCCTCCCGAAGTCTTAGCGTACGGGTATGACCTCAGACAGCTAGGAGTAGGAAAGCCTGGAAAGATTGGTGCGCTCACATTGAGGTTAGAGCAAAATCCAGATAATGGAAAAACCGTCGTTAAGGAACAGTATTCCAAAGTTCCACTTTTTACGCAAAGAGCTCTGTATCTCGAAGAGTCGATACCTTCAATGGCGTATATGTACATAATATCTCCATCAGGCGGCATATTACAAGGAGATAGGTTCAGAATGGACATAACGCTGAGGAACAATGCTTATGCTCATATCACTACGCAGGGTGCGACTAGGATATATAGAATGGAAAAAAATTATGCTACTCAGATTGTAAATATTATCGTTGATGATGGATGTTATTTTGAGTTTATTCCGGATCAAATAATTCCCTACCGAGACTCGCGATTCTATCAGACGGTAAATCTGAATATACACGATAATGCGACGATGATGTATGCAGAGATAATAGTTCCAGGAAGGGTTGCAAGTGGAGAGTCATTTGAATATGATATATGTTATATGAAGGCTTTAGCAAAAAATCAAAATAATATATTAAGATTTATTGACGTTGCTGTACTAGAGCCTAAGAAACGTAGTTTAAATATTTTAGGCATATTGGCTAACTTTGGCGTCGTAGGGAACATGTATATACTCACAAAGACTAAATACATAGCAGAACTAGTGACAGAGATAAGTTCAGAACTGCAAAAGTTTAGCAATATTTCAGGGGGAGCAACTGTATTACCTCGGGATTCAGGCATTCTAATAAGGATACTTGGACAGGTTGCTCAGGATATCAGAATTGCCGTGTATGAGATAATCAGAATAACTCGAAAGATAATATTGAATGCATCGTTTAGCGGAATAAGGAAAGGTTAGCTAAGGGTTATTCCTTAGCATTTTTGCAATTAATGTCTTTTTGTTGTTCACATCATTTCCTTCCGGTGACCCAGAACTCAGTAGCTTTTAGCTTATGTCCAGTGCTGTCCTTATGGATGTTTGCAAGCCATAACTTATCAAATACTTCATTACAGTCTTCGCACCATGCAGTATAACTTTTTCTGGATCTGTCAAATGCGTTCATCTATCTGAACCAATTAGATTTATTATGATTGTTGTGTAAATGTGTTTGCGTTCATCGATCTATCCATCCTCCATCTACCAAGATAGATCTCGAAGATTTGGATAATAGGAAAATAAGTTGCTTGAGCTATTTGGATATCATCGAACGATTACTTGTGCAGGAATAAATTGCTCGTCTGGATATAATTTTTTAATAAACGTCAGCATTTGAGTATAGCATTCGCTGCCTTCAAACTTTTTAGTAGTTAGTACGCCTTGCCACACATTCACTCGTATAGTTATTGCATTTGATTTTAGCTCCAATTGCATTTTAAATGATTCCATAATAATTTTGATTTTTATTAAGAATTTATTCTTTCCATCTTCATCTTGACGCTACTATACACACCTGTCAAGCCAGTAGGATTGTGGTGATTTAAAGATCTAATCTAACCATATCCTAATCAGCTAGTATCACATAGCAACACATAGAGATTAAGTCTTTTTATATTTCTATGAAAAAATGTAATATCAGTCATGACCGCCTTATTCTATATTATGCTCCATTCTTTCAACTCAAATACTAGATTCCAAGGAAGGAGTCTAGACAAACTGAATGCCATGAGCGATAAAATAAATAGTTAAGTTCAGACTGAGCAACAGTATGATTGTTGTGGAACTAGTTTAGGAAGACCTTGATACAGCTCCTTACTCTACGTGGCGGTGGATGCTGCTGACATACGTTCCACCTCTTTACCTTGTTCTTGGATTTGCTCGTCCTCACTCTTTTTCTTTCTTTTCTTTTTATCCTGGATCTGCTTTGTCATCAATTTCCTTGCAATTTTTGGATTATTTTTCTCGAGCCAGTCTCCAAAGGCTTGTTCCTCTTTTAGATTCTTCTGTAATGCTTTGATAGTCTTCTTATCTGCTTTCAGCAATTCTAATGCTTGGATTCCTCCTTTATACATGATAGATTCGGCTCTTTCAATTATCAAATCATTTAGTGATTCCCACACTTCTTTTTCATAATCTGAACTATTGCTTTCGATCATGATCTTTAAACTCTGCGGAGGTTCAGGCAATGGCAATCGACCTTTTTCAACAATGGGTTCGATCCCCCTTCCCAATACCTTAATTCTATCACTAAGCCTTTGTTGTTGTTCTCTAGTTTGTTGAAGATGATGCTTTATTTTTTGTTTGACTTCAGGCACCACACTTTCTTGCAGCCTTTTCTCCAGTCTGTCAATAGCGGCGTTTTCATAGGATAAAGCGAGGCTCAAACCCGCTATTGCTATTGCATCCGCTGTTGGGCTAGTATTGTTATATGAAGAACTACTCTGTTCGGATCTCCGAGACATTTTATATATTTTATAAGAACAAATAATTAATAACAATTTCATATTCAGGTAAAAGGACTAAGGAGAGTTCGCTTAAAATCCGAAAATTAGAACTTGTACCACACTCTTCTTTACTTTGAATTTTCACTTTCGTGTCCTTTAATTTCTTTATGGCTAGTCCAGAAATATCCTATTTTTGTATTATATTATAGGCACTAGAATGTTTCTGCTGATATACCTGTTTCATAATTCTTCAGAACAGTGCCTTTTAAATCAATAGCGACTTCCTTATTGTCAATCAATATTTCACTTTCCGTGATTTTTATTGGGGTTCTGTTATAATACATTCCATCAGTTTTTATTCTTATGTGGCTCTCCTTATTACTGTTGTCAATTTCGATCATTGCTTCGAATATTAGTTTCCTAGTTTGATTTTGAATTGTTAGAGAACCCGGCTTGTAAGTTATACTCCAATCGTTGCTCTTTTCAGCAGTCCAATTATTATCTGACACTATAGCTATTAAATTGTTTAATTTGTCAAAGAAATTAATGTCTAATAATAAGTATTTTCCATTCTCTTTTTTTATAGAGATAATGTCAAAATCATCTATTACAAGAATTCTTGAAGTATTGACAAACTTGCATTTACCGACAATGACTGGCAGATCCTGTGATTGTACTACGAAAGAATCATTTTCATGCGTTTTGTTGTAAGGGTTATTCTTGGCATTACGTAAAGTTGGTTCTGATAAGTTCTCTCCATTTTTATATTGAAGATGATGAAAAGGACATAGAGATATCATATTCTCAGAGATGAAGGTTTTAGTGTCACTATGGGAGAGAATTTGAGCATATTCTACTATAGGACAACCGCATACTGCACATCCGTATAATGTCTCTTTTTGAAGTTGTTTTTGAATTTGCAACGGAACAGGCGTTGTACGCATCTTTAATCCTCAGTAGCATTCCACTTTAAAAGCGGCGTATATAAATATACAAGAAGGACGTTTAAGGAATACGTTTTTAGATGATTAAGTATATCTTGTATTAAGGATGACTTTGCCAAAAGGTTATAAGCCAAAAGATACCAAAAAAACTAAAACTGACGATTCTAGAGGTAATAGGGAATATAACGCCAATAATGCTAAAATTGAATCAAATCAAATTAAGGTTGCTAAAGCAACCTCTGATGATTTGATCAATAAACAAGAAAATAAAATAGTGACTGACAATATAACGCCAAAAGAAGAAGTGACTGTAGACGACATAAGTGTAGATGAGGGTATAGCCACTATAACCACGGTTACCACTACGCCTGCACCTGAAGGAAAAGTTCTGTCAGAAACCGAGTTGAAGGTTCCGCTGGAAGTGCAAGAAAATGAGGTTCTGTCAGAAACCGAGTTGAAGGTAGCCCCCTCTCCTTCTGCCTCCTCTGAAGAAAAAGAAGATATGCCGTTTGATTCGATGCGACCAGAATCAGCACAAAATGATCCAAATCTCAAGAAGGAGACAATGCAATATACGTATGATAATAAGGCTTTATTTGATGAAACCAAAAACAACATCAGAAGGGCAACAGATGAAGCAAGAAAAGATATTCCACGTTATACTCAAGCTGCTAATGAATACCAAGAACAAACCATTCAAACTGCTAGAGAAATAGCTGATAACTTTTTAGAATCACAAAAAGAGATTATCAACTCACTACAATCAGCATGGCTACCTCAGATAGATGCAGCAAATAGAGTATTTGTTTCGAGCTGG
>JBKPMK010000452.1:0-5796 GCA_046732115.1 Thermoproteota archaeon | reverse complement strand
ACATTTTGGGATTTAAGGTATCTATAGGAACGTTATTCTTTGTAACTATGCCATATGCTTCAAGTAACGATTCTGAAGACTCATTTCCAAAATAGTGTATATATTTTTGAGCCATATTGCTATTTGGAGTCCAACCAGCGTGTTGGTTAATAGTGCTTGATTTCAGTTTAGTTGATTTTTCTGTCAGTGCACTATGACGTCGTATATATGGATTAAATGGCTTGGCAAGAAGATTCCTAATCTTTTCTCTGTCTTCATTTGAGATTGTATTATCCTCTAATAGCTTTGGAAAGAATTTTTCTTTGTAGTCTTTGTAGATTGTATATAGACCGTTAATAGTAAGCTGCTTTCCCATTGAATTCCTGCCAAGGCCCACAAAAAGAGGAGAATTTGCATTATTACGGCTTGGATGGTTTGATAACCAATCAATCTTTCACATAAGGTATAGACTGAATTAATGGAATGTGTCTAGAACCTGTTTTTCCATTTACCAATACCTCTGCATACTGTTTATTGCCTGAAGTCTTAAATACAATGCTGTTAACTACTATATTTTCTTGTCGCTCAGTAACTAGAAGGAGCAGCTTATTTTACGAAGGGCCTTCGGAGGGATTTGAACCCTCCTCAAGCGGTTTCTATTGATATCTAGTATAATAGCATCTCATCCACAGCCGCCTATACTAACCAGGCTATACTACGAAGGCCACTTAGTAATCCTGAGTAAGTAACTGTATATATAATTGTACATGTCAAACGAAATCAATATCGTATTTGTCAAGGGGATCGAAACCCTAGAGATGCATGCAGATACAATCACTAATCGAAATCTAGTATTAATAACCTGCCTAATTATGCCATTCATACTATTGATAAATGCTACTACTAATTGCTGCATCACCATTGTTAAATTGCAGTGTCAAACAATATATGCCAACACCAGCATTAATATTAATTATAATTGGCAGTATAGGATTAATCGAAGATAATTATCGACTTGTTTGTTAAAAACCCGAAAATTCAATTAATTCAGTTATCTGAATTTAATAAATCAACAAATCACATTTGCATATACCTATCTTTGGATAGGCATTGTAGCTGTTGTAGTTCAATCTAATTTATCGCATATATTATCCAGTACATATTGAGGTACATTATATGTCGTGTTTTCGACTAGATTTCAAATATTTCATTATAGATATAGTATCAGATAGCTAACCGATAAAAACAAACAACAAACTAAGAGAATTTCTGAATTAATAAATTGTTATTAATATCTATGTACAGTATATATGATTGTAATATATTCATGTCATTATACGGCGTATTTGGGATTCATTCTGTAGAGAGTTGTCCACTAAATAATGCTGAGAGTAGGCAATTAGTCATAAAAATAGCTGAAGAAATTGATAAAATTGCCAATAAGAATAATACACATATACTTCAACGTTATCATTCTGGATTGGAACATACATTTGTCTGGATAGTAGAAGCACAGAATGCACATTCTATACAGAGCTTTATGACTGAATCAACATGGGCGAAGTTCAATACGATAAAGATAGTTCCATTATCAACTTATGAGACGGTTGTTGGAGAATGCAAAAGATTAGAGGAAGCAACTGATTAATAGCAAATGACTATGCCTGCATAATTGCATGTTCGCGCGTCAAAGGACCTCTAATGTAAATTAATATGATATGAAAAAGTACTAGCAATGACTATTACTTTTGAGATACTATGCATAGGAAATGAGATACTTTCGGGTACAATTGTAAATACGAACGCCTATTGGCTTTCAAAAATAATCTCACAAACTGGTGGTTTTGTAAAAAGAGTCACTGTTGCAGAAGATGATGTCAATGAGATATCTTTGGCGATAAAAGAGTCGCTCGTTAGAGAATCCAACTGGCTTATTATTTGTGGTGGTCTCGGTCCCACTTATGATGACAAGACCCTCGAAGGTGTTGCTCTTGCGTTACATATTGATCTTATACTTGATAAAACTGCCATAGAAATGTTGAAGAACAGTTATTCAAGGTATTCATCAAATCATAGGCTGGATAGAACAAGGTTAAAGATGGCTAGAATTCCAAAGGGATCGATTCCAATTCAAAATCCTGTAGGAAGTGCTCCATCAATATTAATAGAAGCTTCCAAAGAAGGTAATGAAGTTATTACATCGACCTATCCATCCTCCATCGCTGCAGATAAGTCCAATAGAATGATAGTCTGCCTTCCAGGAGTATCAAAGGAAATGAAGGCAATATTCCTAGAAAGCATACTTCCAAAGATAAAGAAAATGATTGGTGAATTCCATTTTATCGAAACAACTCACGAAGTAACAGATGTTAGTGAAGCGATGCTTGCACCAACAGTTTCGAGGATAGTTCAATCAAACTCGCCTGATTTAATTTATTTGAAAACCCATCCAGTCGCATTTACTCATAACAATAATAAACCAAAATTAAGATTACAAATCGTTTCAAAAGGGAGAGATTTACATGACGTGCAATCCAGATATGACAAAATATTTAATGCAATAGTTGACGATATACGCAGGCTTAATGGAAAGATATTCGATTGTAAAACTATAGAGTAGATACCTTCATCAAAAGGAAGAGATACGCCATAAATGACGACATCCTATTGCAGCAAGTACAGACTATATATTCATTATTTGTTACATGGCGAATGGTTGTACTGATCTCACATGCGATTAAGATGCTTACATGACATATTCATTAGTCCCCACACTTCAAAACCACATTCCCGGTGTCCTAATATTTGTAATATATTCAAGTTAACACTGTACTGCTATTATAGAAACACCCGACTTAAGTTGGAATTATACCAGAAGTCATCTTTTTATAAATGGAGTTTTAGTCACATGCGAGATACAAGCCAGTGTTACACACGATATTTATGTACTGGATATTACAACTATTCGTTGAATTATTGAGCCGATTATAGCTAATGTATATAGTAGAGTTGTGTGACTAGAGATTATACTTAAGCGAAATGGATAAGTAGTTCCAATACAACCTATTTTGTATTATGTATGATCCCCAATTTTACGACATCGATTTTTTTATCCTCTAGTTTATCAGCCAGAGCGTTTAGTCCTATTGAATCGCCAGCCAGATGACCCAGAACGATCAGATTACCTTTAAGTTTTTCTTCACATAGTTTAATCAAATCGGTGTAGTCTATGTGTAGATATATTACTGTGCAGACACCATAGTCAAAATATGCCTTAGCAATGGGAAATCCACCATTCGTTCCTGCTGCTACTACGAGTGACCAGCGGCCAGCCTCATTTTTTGCACTTCCATATCTAACTTTCACTCTTGTGGCTGCGTTCTTGAACTCAGGCAGTTCTTCAATACATCTTACAATATCTCCAACGTAGGTTATCCTTGCAGAATTTATCTTGCTAAGAATCACTTTTCTCATGTATTCGTCACATGGCTGATGAATATTAACGAGGGGCATTTTCAGTACTTTTGCAGCACTTACTATATCGTCATAGATATTCGCATGGGATCTTAGCTCAGCCTTTGCTTTCAATTTCTTTACAGCTTGTTCGGCAATATCTTTTGGGATATTGTGATCTGCCATATAATCAATATGTCTATCAAAGACTCTGTGAAACTTAAGAGCGGCAGTACCTATCGGATGGTGTCCAATTACTGCATCACATTGCATGTTTTTTGCTAACATAAGATTTGCAACAGTAACATCTATTGTCAACAAAACTTTCCTAATGTTTTTTCCTCTAACATGTATGGCACTATCATATGGTAATTTTTTCCAGCTTGCCAACCCTAGTCCGATCTTCATTATCCCTTCAGTATCAATCATAACAATAGCTCGACTATGCTTTTGAGATACATACCGTTACAAAAAGGTAGACCCTTGAAAAAGATTATCATTAGCATCTATGCTCGGTTTGAAATTATTTATTTAAGGTTCCATTATGTTGGTGTAAGGTTTAAATTCAATTCGTAGTCGTAAATCAGCAAATGAGCTGCTCTGATGAATATGTTTCGCACTCAACGCAGGAGAACCTCATACAGATAACACCACAAATAAAGACAAAACTACGAAAAGCGAAATATGGTGTATTCAATCACTCCGCTGTAGAGCTTTGTCACTGGACAAAAAAATCTTTCGCTGATCGCGGTGATTGTTATAAGCACAAGTTTTATGGGATCTCCACTCACAGATGCATGGAAATGACTCCGACTGCTATGAACTGTGAGAACAGATGTGTTTATTGTTGGAGGCCAACTGAATTTTACGACACATTAGAAATGCCTCCAGAATTGGTGGATGAACCTGACACTATAGTTGAAAATTTAATGGAAGAGAGGAGAAAATTAATTGTTGGTTTCTATGGAGATGCTAGAAATAACAAGAAAAAGATAGATGAATCTTTGTTACCTGCTCATTATGCGATTTCATTATCGGGGGAACCAACTATGTATCCTAAGCTACCTCAACTAATCAAATATCTAAAAAGCCTGAAAGCTACAAAATCAATTTTTCTTGTAACTAATGGACAAGAACCTCAGATGCTGCAAAAATTGGCTGACGAAGATGCACTACCCACACAATTATACCTATCTACAAATGCTTCAAATCGGAAGATGTTTTATCGTATTAATCGACCGCGGCACAATGATGCTTGGGAAAGGTGGATGGAGAGCCTACGCTTCCTTGCGGATGTAAACACTAGAACTGTTCTGAGAATGACATTGATCAGAGATTATAATGATAATCTCCAGTTTGTTAATGAATTCGCTGAAATGATGTTGCAAGGTAATCCACATTTTGTCGAATTAAAATCCTATATGCATATAGGAATGTCAACAAAACGACTTAAGGAATATAATATGCTAGATATGGGTGAAATCCAAAAGTTTTCAAGTGAATTATGCGAGAAAATACCCGGATTTTCCATAATGGATGAGAGTGAGATTTCAAGGATAGTGGTATTACAAAATCAGAAACGATATATTGACAGATGGATTGATGTAAATTGGAAGAGCAACTAATTAACAATTAATATTCCATTCATTCTGTTATGTTGTTATTCTTCTAATAATGTTGCTATTGTTATTGTTGTGGTCATGGAAGTTCACATTTGCCATAGGACATCTTAATTAATATTGCATCAAAATCTAGTCGCCACGTTTTACCAACATATAAGAGATGTAATAGTAGAAAGTTTTATTTCTTAAATTACTTTTATATTGCATGCTCTATTAAACATATATAGCACTATCTCTGATTTCAAGTCAGTATAAAATACAGACCTGTATCTCAATACCATGCATAGCATATTCAGAGTTGTACCGAAGACAGAATTATGTGAATTTTGTTTAAAAAGAGGTGAGGCCGTTCAACGTGCTGTAGGTAAATTGCTGATTCTACTTTAATAAATATATTCCAACAAATATAGTCTTATATCCATAGCGTCTACTCTGAAGGTATGGTGTAGTCAGTATAAATTAAATCATGTTGATGAATCATGTTCGGTCTTACCTTGCAACATTTATTAGAATTAGGACTTTTTAATAATCACCGTCGATTTGAAATCAAATAATAAAATGAGCTACAATCGTGTCGGGATTGATCTGAAAAAGATCCGTCGTGTCCAAAAATCAATTGGCGATAGCATTTCTGCTACTCATTCATTTCCTGCTTTCGGAAAGGTTATTTCAGGTTTTGGACATTATGCAGGACTAATAGATATTGGTTCAAAAGTCCTTGCATTACATTCTGATGGAGTAG
>JBKPMK010000451.1:0-3801 GCA_046732115.1 Thermoproteota archaeon | reverse complement strand
AGACAGCGGTAGAATAACCGGTGAAATAGTTATCGCCAGAAGGCCCCTGTCTGATGATGAAAGAGGAATAGCTATAATGATCGGAAGTCATATAGTAACTCGAAGTAATTTTGGCTTTGAGGCCAAATTAAACAGAGTATCGGGATATATAAGGTGCGACTCACTAACGTCTAGATTTGCTGATAAATCAGCACTCATAGAAGATGCCGAGTATTCAAAATTTATGGATATAATGAAGTCTTTTGTAGACATGACTGTTCTACCAAGCTTAAGTCAGTATGAGGATGTTTTAATTACCCGTGAAGAATCACGAATTTATAAGGAAATTGACAAGGTATTGGGGCAGGCCTTAATTGAGAGTTCCGAGACACAAGAGGAAGTAGAAGAGTTGAGTACCATTGACGTTAACGAGGTGGTAAAATCTAAGTCCAAGGATCATCTGGGCAATTCCGACGAAAATGCCGTTATTCATTCAGAAATAGCGATGCCAGTAAATGAATCCGGTGGTAAATTTGATCAATCTTCAGTTGATCTAGTTCATAGTAATATCGCTATTCCGGCGGATCGGGCTATTATCCGCGATGAACTTGAGACTCAAATCACTCAATCTCAAAGCACTACCGGATCAGCTAATGTGACTGTCGGTGTAAATAATGAAAGACCGTATGATATCGAAAACTCAGATCGCCAGATGAATAGTAGATCTGACGATACCTCGCTAAAAGTTAGGAAAATCCGAACACCAGTTGTAAAAAGAACGTTCGCCCTGAAAAAAGTGGGTTACAAGGTCATTCCATATGAAGATGGCAGCGATTCACGTTATAGTTTTACTAGCGAAAACGTGGTATTTGTAAACAAAGCAAATTCTACTTACAAAGCAGAGGCGAATAGAGGAGACGAATTCCTGTTAAGGCATATTATTAATTTGGTTGCCGAAGCTGTTGCACAAACAAAACATCCAGAAGGAAAGGATGCACTAGAACTTCAAAACCGTCTAATAGCTGAAGCAATAAGAATACACGATGGCTCTATAAATAGAAAGTAAGAAAGTTGAGGCTAGATCCAGTTTTGATATTTTGAATTCCATCTAGAGATTAGCAGATCGTCATAGCAATGTAACACGCTTGTTTAATTTAGAATAACTAACTTGAGATGCCTAGTTTAATAGAAACGACTAAATCTAACCTATATAAGATATATCATGAAAATCTATGGCGTTTCAATTTATGCCGGGTGCAACCGCCGTTGGAATCACTTTTTCTGAAGGTGTTGTGCTGGCCGCTGAAAAACGTGTTTCATACGGAAATTTTGTAATAAATAAGAATACAAAGAAAACTTTTCTGGTAACAGAACATGTTGGGGCTGCTTGCGCTGGAATGATCGCTGACATGCAAGTCCTGGTCAGGCAAGTCGGAGCTTTGGCGAAAATAAGAAAACTCGAAACTCGACGCAATGTGGCGCCCAATTCCATTGCAAAACTAATGTCTGTAATAATGTTCGAGCGAAGATTTTTTCCGTTATTGACCCAAGTGATTGTAGGTGGTATCATAGATAAACCCAGCATATATACTCTAGATCCCGTTGGCTCGGTTCTTCCCGATGATTACGCAGCAGTTGGAACAGGAGCAGAAATGGCTTTAGGAGTGTTAGATTCAGAATTTAAAAAACAAAATACCCAGGAGAAAGCTCGAGAATTAGCAATCAAGGCGATCAAATCATCTATCCAAAGAGATTCAGCTAGTGGCGACGGCTTAGATGTCATTGTTACTACCAGTAGCGGACATACAGAGGAAACGATGAGTTTCTAGCGTGTCATCTGAGACAAGCGTCATCCTTGCAAGCTGTTAGGACTACAAATGCCACGAAGTGATTAGAAAAATAAATATACACGAAATAAGCACATTTTTTTGGTAGAATGTCCGAGCCTATAAGTGAAGAAGTGCTACAAGAATTTGAAGATGACTTGGAAGAGGATATTGATGATGAAGAGGATCTGTAGTTTATAACGAGTGGATTATATTATCGATTAATTGCTCATTTCATTACACCTGTGGTTCACTTTTATCAGGGATTTCCTTTTTCAACGTCCAAAATTTGTATAAAAACTGATGAAATATTAGTGCTTATAATCACTTAATATATCCCTGTACCTGGGATCTTTATATGAAATATACTTCACGTACTCACCATAAGTCATACTAAAGGGACAACTTTTACATCTTACAAATGAAAAATCATCTGATAATTCGGCTATTTTCTTACAATCTGGACAATGAACCTTCAATAGAGGCTATAAGTTGAACAATAATAAAATTCTAACTAATTTCATGTTTTGTATTTCTTTTCAGCCAATATGAAAAAAGCTACTTAAAGGACTATACCGCCTTTACCTGCTTTACTATTGGTTGACGTGATTTTCTAAAGACGCGAAAACCACAGATGCATTTAATTTCAGGTAACCGTGAAAGCTCTTCGACTGAAACAGACATGCCACATCTCATACAATCATAAATTACGTCCCCAAGATCTTCAGCCATTAATAACAAGAATTAGCTTAAAGTAAATTTAAAGATTGTGAATCCAATTAGTATACTGCTTCATAAAAGTCTACATAGATGGAAAATTATTTCAGCTGGAATAAAATATAGAATACATAAAAGTAGCGGCTCTTAGGTTTAGCCAACAAATGAATAGTTGATCTGTAATTAAAAAGTTTAAAGATTAAACATTATGGGAGAAATTGAGCAGCTGCAAAGGTCAGGTTTGCCTCTTTTTTCTAGCTGATACAATTGAGAGGATGTCTCGGTCCTTCAAATGGTAAGAGGTAGGCAGTCTCAAGCCGTCTCGAACATCTATCGCATAGAGCAAGCCTTTGGCTAGATCAGTATGAATATCTTCTGCCAAATCTTTTACTGTGGATCCAGTTTTCATCAAATAGACATCAGGCAAAATATTTCCAGACCTATCAGACATTTTCGTAGGATCTGCAACAGGATAGACAGTATTCATTCTTAACAATTTAAATACCGCCACGTTAATGGCAAACTGGACTCCTGTCCGCATATATTCATTTAGTACGTCTTTTCGAATGAAATTAAGGGCCCATTTTTGTTTATCATTCAAACTTGATTGGTTGGTCATTTCAAATCGTTCATCACCTGGCAGATACTTTATAAGTCCGCGAGCTTGAGCGCGGCGCAATGTAAGTTCAGCGTCTGCACTTGTTGGAACTATAATCGAGTCCTTGTACTCCTCTCGCAACCTTCTAAAATTTTCTGTCGCAACCGGTAGATCCACCTTGTTGGCCACAATGAGTGTCGGCTTTGAAATCTCTCTCAAGCTCCAACAAAAATTTCTCCGATTTTCTGGATTGAAATCATCAAATTTTATATTCTGAAGTTCGTTCACTCTCAGGGCATATTTGACGTGATCTTCCCTAACTCCGATCCCCCTAAAAATCTCGGTGATCGACGAAACAATATCATTAGAAGAATTTACTGATCTTGAAATCTTGTCATAGTTTCCTTCGAGTAATTTCAGGTACCACATTATAACTTCTTCTTCAATATCTGCAATATCAGCAACAGGGTCTCCTGTTCCAGCTTCAGCGATCTTACCGGAGGCGTCAATACTCCCTGAGGCATCTACAATATGAAGGAGGGCATCCGACTGAGCTGCTATAGACAAAAATTGGTTCCCAAGACCTTTACCTTCCCATGCACCTTTGATAAGTCCAGGCAAATCGACGAGTTCTATGGGTATAAATCTCCAACCGTCAATACATTTTGAATTTCGCGGCGA
>JBKPMK010000450.1:0-14036 GCA_046732115.1 Thermoproteota archaeon | reverse complement strand
TACCCTTAAATCCATATTTATCTAGTATTGGTTTGGCGTATGTGAATTGACCTATATCATTATCATAGAAATCTAAAATAACTGCATTATTAGTACCGTTAGGAGTACTATTACTGCCGCTAACAGAGGCCGTAGATTCATTCTGTCTATTATTATTAATTTGATCCTCTGCTGTATTTGCTGGAGGCAAAAATGGAAACAACTGCTGCTGTTTTTGACTATGAGCTAAGTTAGGTAATAGCGGAAAGACAGTAATTGCAAATAGTAGCATTACGATGATAATTGTGGTATCGAAATAACCTTTCTGCGTACTCATAAGCCAAAAGATCTGATGATAATATATTTGAGTGTGAGCCAGCTATATTAAATGTTAAACGTTAATAACAATCATACTTCTGTTCATAATACAGCATTGTACTATATTGCCATTCTGATTCATTTGTTCTGGACAGGCAGCCTTATTCATTGCATGAAAGCCATTGTCTGCGCGGCGTATTCCATTCAAGAATATAAGGACATAGTCTATGCGTGATTACTAGTCTATTAGAGCATATGCAATTAAAAACGTATCAATATGAACATCATTTGGACCTTAAGTTGTTTAGTATTTCAATGTATTATGTCTGAGAAGGCCTAGTACGATTAGACAGATAAAGCTAAAAATCTGACCGACTTAGTGTTTACGAAGGAAAAATCTGAACTTTGAGCGCAAAATCTGACCACTTGGATTGGCATAGATCTAACGTTGTTGAGATGAGGGCTAAAGGCTAAGCTATGCGGAGATAGCAAAGCAGTTGCAGGTATCAAGACCTGCAATATCTACGTGGGCAGGCTAAAGGAACTATCAAAGAATATGTAACTAAGCATTTACCTGAGCTGTACCTGATATGTCTTACGTCTTACTGCGTTGGATACTATACTCAGACACGCATACGAGATACGGGAAGACTCAGATGATAACAGAGAAAAGCAGGCTAGTCAATTATCCTAATTTCCAATTGATTATCTCCAATTATTGCTGAATTGCTAAGGTAAATTTTGTCAAAGTTAGATATACGTGATTTGATATATAGCTTGTATCGAGAAACATTCACAATGATCCCAAATCCAACGACACTATTACTCAATCCTAATCCTACAAACATCCTTACAAGTTTTTTTCGCTGAATGTGAACCATATTGTTTCTATTCATCAAATATAAACTGCCATATCTAAGTTGTGATTTATGAAATGTCTTTCCTTTATATACGAATTCAGCCTGTTTAATCCTAATAGCATAACTCTTATCATTTCCAGATACGTATCGTGAAAACTGACTTAATCTCCTCTGCTTACGAGCAATTTTAGATTTTACCGTATTGATAGGAGATCTTCCATACAATGAGGATAACAATCAGGACGAGCAACAGCAGCCAATCCATGACATACTCATGCAACAGTACGAGTTTAGGGCTATGGCTGACACAAAGGAAATCTATTACTACGATAAAGAAAGGGGCATCTACAAAGCTGGAGCTGAGATATTAATAGAAACACAAGCTGAACAGCTCAATAATCGTATTTCAACCAGCACCATCAATGAATCTATGAACCATATTAGACGCAGAACATACGCATACAGAGACACTTTGATGTTAAAGACCCTAACGTTATCAACGTACAAAATGGTTTACTAAATATAGATACATTCGAGTTATCGCCACATTCACCAGAACAACTATCATTAGTACAGTTACCTGTTACGTACGACCCTAAAGCTAAATGTCCCGCAATACTCAGATTTCTAGGCCATAGAGAATATGGCGTACTGCACCCACAGGATGTGTTTACTGCACTAGAAGTTATAGGCTACTGTCTATACAAAACCGCACAGTATGAAAAGGCCATAATGTTAGTTGGTACTGGTTCGAATGGTAAGAGTGTATTTCTGAAGATTGTTGAAGCTTTAGTAGGTCCGCAAAATACTAGCCATGTGCCTTTACAAGGCTTGGATAAAGATAGGTTCGCTGCAGCTGGACTTTACTGTAAAATGGTAAACAGCTTTGCAGATTTAAAACAGATTAAGCTAAGTTCAGCAGGTACTTTTAAGACGCTAGTATCAGGCGATAGGATAAGAGCACAGAACAAATTTCAGCAGCCATTTGACTTTAACAACTATGCCAAGCTGATATTTAGCGCTAACAAGATACCAGAGTCAGAAGACGAGACATATGCATATTACAGAAGATGGCTTATCTTGGAGTTTTCAAAAGTCTTCGACGATAACAAGGATACTAACCTCATTTCAAAACTAACGACGCAACAAGAGCTATCTGGTCTTTTGAATCTGGCTCTAGTAGCGTTAAAGCAGCTCCGTAAAAACAACGGATGGAACGACATTGCGGTCGAGAAAATCAGACAAAAGTACGAGGAGAAATCCAACACCGTTAAAGCTTTCCTCACAGCCGATTGTATAATAGACTTGACAGACCCGATGTGCGACACCCTAACGACAGATTTCTACGCGGCGTATTGTAACTACTGCAAGCAGCAAAAGGAGAGACCACTCGAAAGTAAAGCATTCGGTAAGTTTGGTATAGAACGAAAGAAGATTAATCGGCTTGGAGAGCGGCAATACTACTACGTCGGTGTCCGGCTAAGGTATGACATCAGGAAGGAGGAAGGTAACAACTAATGAATAACAGTATTAGAACATTAGTAGCTAAAAGTGTTCTACCCCATCAGCCCCATGTACTTTCTATTATTAAGATTGGTCTAGGTGGTAAAACAGCCTATTTGAGCACGAGGGAAATCGCTATAAAATGACTTTCTCCAAGCTTAATAATACAAGTCTCATGGGGCACATGAGGCAGAACATTGTTCTAGATGTTTCTAAGGGGATGAAATAACAAGATGACATTCAACAGATATCAGAACCTAACCACACCATGCATGTAGCGTTCTCCTTTGCTTGGGAGAGTGGTATCCATAACTGTAACACCGCTACATGTCTGATGCTGGGAAACAAGCGACGCCTAAGCGACTATAAAGGGCTTGGAGTGGTAGGGTAGTATTCTCCTACCACTTCAGTAAATATATAACATAAATTGTTTAAACAATTTTTTAAACGGTCTTGTTATTTACTTATCAGATATGTCATCATCATCACCTTTAGGAGTAAGTCAAAGACCGTACAGGGGTACGTGCGATAAATGCTCTAGTCGTTCTAAGTGTGTACAGGTATGGGATTATGATAATAGTATGCGCGGCGTACTTTCGTATTATGTATGCGCCAAATGTTTTATGAAAGATTAGGTTAGGTTAGGTTAACGTTATGTCGTACGATATCATAGATTTAAGCTGGGTCAAGTCTGCTAGTGAGGAACCTGATACGCAGACATATCTGTAAAATATGCGGGCCACCTGACAGCAGTTCTCGTACCGTCCATCTCTAGTGCAGGGGAGCCACACAGGAGGTTATATGAGTAGACGGTACGAAAGATTTGTCTACGTCCTTGACGCATTGTATAACATGATTCCCTGAGATATTAGTATTAGATAACGAAGTTAAGTCAAAGGCTTCGCTAATCATTTCACGTTCTAGAAACCTAGAAAAAATTATATCATCCGCTGTGATTGATATTAAGAATTAACTTGATTCGAGACCATCATCATCTGATCATATTTCTTTTGTTTGCAATGTTATTATTTTCAGGACTAACTTATTTTCCTATAAGGCAAACAGCTGCACAACTCCAACCACAAGTACCATCATCACCATCACCACCGTCATTATCGCAACCACAATCACAACTGGGTCAATCCCAACAAGAGGGCCCAAGATTCCTAGTCACAGTCGATAAGATAACAGTTGATGGAGCATTACCACGGCCTAACCTGTTCTTTGTGGCCCTAGCCGGTAAGGTGGGACAAGCTGGACAGCCTTGGTCAACGAGTACGTTTATGCCAGCCTGGGGGCAACAAGTGACTAATGATATCAAGACTGTATTGGTATCGTTTGACGTACCAGAAGGCCAAACGCTTTCATTTAGTTATATAGTAGGAAATAATACGACAGCCAAACGTGCCGAAAATGGAGCTGTATATTTACTTGGTCCAACTTCGCCAAGTGTCTTATCTGGAGCTGTATATCTGCAACAAATTATAAGGTTGTTTGCTGCTAAATTGCTACCAGGAGATTGTATTGGCAATATTGCTGCAGATAAAATAATACTTTCAAATAGTCAGCTTCAACAGATGACTTCTCGTGGACCTCATACTGAAACAAGATTCTATCCAGGAACAAGTTCAGCACTATTCCATTGTGGAATCTACAATCTAAAGTATCATGTGACATGGACTGTGAAGCGAACCGAATAGCAAGTCTTCTAACCACTACGATTATCAGGATTCTCAGTATCAATTCTAGCATTTTATGGGCTGTATTTAAGAGCCACTTCAAATGGCCATCCATGTCCTCCGTCGTTGCAGTTTGGTCCACATGGTATAGTCTAGGTCATAACCACTACCTGTCTATCTAGTACTTCATTATATTATATCTCCGGTAGCTTTTCTAAATTTTCTTTAGAAAACATAAGGATGCATGCGGCTATATAGCTCACCGGTAACAAAGGAAGAGCATATGACACATTACCCTGTGAGGTCTGACTTGACTTAACCTTCCTCTTTTTTTGTATTGATTTGGTTCGTAAGTGAATCACTAATTATTAATTGCAAGCCCTTAATACAACCTACGTCTCAGACGCAACGACTAGCGGCTACCATTTCGACTCCGAGCCGAAGAACCAGACGTAACACTGGTATGCAAAACATCCGAGAAAAAAATATTCAAAACCTAGAGCAGCATATTCAAGTACGTTCAATTCAATAAGCTGAGCTGGCTATTACAAGATATTTAGTTTATTCTATAAATATAAAAGAACTTTCTTCTTATTTTCAAGATTCTATTGGTAGTCACAGGAGAGCAGAGTAATACAAATGCAATGTCAACTACTTGAGTTGAAACGGATATGATGAGCGTTAATACTGGCCTATCAAACCAGGTAAATAGATGGGATGGGAATTGCAGTATTTGCAGAAAACCAACACCACGCTGGTTTGTACAAGTAAATAATACGGTTTATAGTGGCGAAATATTAGCACAGTTTTGATGCATCCAGTGCTTGATTAAGGAAGGAGTGAAGAAATAACCGTATGATGGCGATGACAATTACATCCACATTTTCTAACATCTGCGATACTCTTTTTACATGTATCGTGTTTGCTCATAAAGCAAGCAATACTTAGGCTTATCTCTTTGTTCATAATATCTGTAGGTCGTTTGAAGCAGATAATAAACTACAATTAGCCTTGGTTCTGTTCTGCTGGAGAAGCAACGAGGGGAGATTAGCACTTGGGTAACAGAGTAGAGCAAGTAACCCGCTGCTTCTCCATGTAGCTGAATATGTCGCAGTATTCGTTAATGTGTTACGCTCTTTAACTACATTGCTTACTAACTGACTTGATGCAAGTGCGGTTTTATAAGATGTTACAATATTTGGTTTACTAGCATAACACTCATTACCGTAATAGGAAGGGCGAAATCAAAAACACTATCAGATATTTCCGCATTAGCCCTTTTTAGATTAAACTCTATGTTCTTATCCATATAAGCAGGGATAGTTTTGTTCAGATTATTTGTTACTATACTAGATATTTGGTACACCATAGAATCACTATTGTACGCACTTGGTTGTGGATTGGCTATTTTAAAACTGATAATGAGTTTTTCTTTATCTTGTGCGTACGCGTTGTTACTTCCCATTACTGCAGCTACCAAAAGAAGAAGAAGAAGCGTCAAGCTAAGAATAGATAATGAGGTCATTTCAGTATAGCATCTTTGCGCAAATAGCGAACAATAAACCTGCTTCTTGCGACATCCCCACGCTTTGAGTCTATGATATGCAGCAAGTCAGATGGTATTGTTATGTTTATTTTACTATAAGTACTGTTGCTGTTATTATCTGCCAGATTGTTGCTCATTTTTATCCCGATGGCTGCATGCTAAAGCCCATTATCTCGCGTATGTTGCTGTCTTGCTCGGTAAAGAACGAGTCGATATGAGACTTGAAACCGTTTATGATGTCCATGCAAGCCCTTACCACTTCAGGCGTGGGGCTTGAGAGTTTGGCGGTGCACGCCGACAATACCGTCGTGAACTTGTGTATACCCACGACGGCTTGCTGCGCGTTATCGTGGGCTTGTTGAAATTCTTCGCGGCTTGGCATTTGAGTTTGTGCTTGTGCTTGAGCAGCATCTATTATTATAAATGAAAAGACAGCAATCACACTCACGCTAACAAGAAAGGTTGATTTTCTGGTTACGAATGGATGCATAGGTGGGCACTGGATTCCTATGGATGTTATTAAAGTCTCCGTGACAAACAAACCTTAAAGGAAGGGAAGCACTAAAAATATGTGGTAGAATATTGCCCGGCTGTCTCCCTGATGTATACAGAAGGAACTTCGCTGCGTGGTGTGAAGAATGTAACGCAGTATTCGGCAACTCAGTCCTTGCAAAGCAGCACCGCGAAACAAAGAAACACAAGGTAAAAGTAACCGAATATCTAGCCAGTGAGCCCGCGTACTTTTCTTACATTACAAGCATTTTAGAAAACGACATGGAGCCATAAGTAAGTTCTTGTTCCTGCGGCTGTTTTGAGTCAGTGGGTCCATTTTTTGAAGACATGTCAGATGAGGAATGAAGAAATAATCAAGTTTTCTTTTGCAAGTGTAAGCATTGAAAATATAATTACACGAAGCCCTTAATACAACTCATAATGACTCAAGCTCAAGCATTTACCAACATCAAGACTAGAATAACGAACCCTAAAACAGGCATAGAAAGAATACAGCACCATCCTATACATGAAGAGACATATTTCCCTCAAAGCAAGAAAATAGAAAAGAAAGACCGAGTCTGAGTAGTTACTTAGTATATTCGCAATAGATTTATCGCTGCAAGCCTAAATATTCTATAAGAACACATTGCCGAACAATAGCCAAGCAGTGATAAAGGAAAGAAGGGAAAGCGTTTGGAGCTGTCTGACCAGAGGCATGAAAGGCTATGAAATAGCTAGAGAGTTAAACGTTGAGCCTTCAACTATATCAAGGGATATCCATTATCTGACCACAGAGTCACAAAACTATATCGATAAACTAGCTAAAGAAACAGTACCTTTCATGTATCAGACTTCTATAGAAGCTATTTGTCTATAGATATTATTTGATATTGTTTGAAAATGACAAGGATAACGATAAAGAGTTAGAAGTTCTGGCGTGTTGAAGTTGAAGAGGAGGATGTTTTTGAATAATGACAAGCGAAGTAAAACCATCTAATCTTAAAACGTGTTCTCGAGGATGTGGAGCTTTAGTTTATTTCGATAAAAATAGTCCTACTGGTCATCCTAGTCCAGACAAATGGATACCTCTAGAAATCAAAGAGGGAAGAAAGACGGATGTAGCTCATAACTGTCCTAAGCGAAACAGTGGGACATTAGATGTCGCTGCAACAACTGCAGCTATAATAGTAAAGCCAGAGTCGCTAGCATTTGCAGAGACGCTTAGCCAAATCCTTCAAGACTATGTCCGACTGAAGCGCCAAGAAATGGGAGCAAAATAGAAATAGCGTAATGAAGGGCCTTTTGCAGGAGCATCCTCCTGTTGTTTGTTACTTCTGTGGTAGTGGGCTGTATAATTTTGGAGAGGCTAAATTATGTTCCTTAGTTATGCTTAGAGCAGGCGGCATGCCGGTGTTGTTACCTGCTGGAGTTGACGATGTCGTTGATGGTGGTAGAACATTTGTAGGTGGTTGTGGAGGAGGAGAAGATGGTGGTTGTACGGCTCCCTTAGATTGTGGTGGACTGAGCCCGCCAGGCGGTTTGTAGAATGAAAGGGTAGTACAATCGATTACTTTCCCCCCACCACCCCATTGACATACCTGACACGCTGTGCTTGAGTGTGTTGGTTGTCCAAGGCTATTGAAAAACGTGGTTGTATCGCAACACCTCTCTGCGTACACCGCACCGGGTTTGTCGGGTTTCACGACAACACAACTGGTAGCGGTTGCAGGCGGACGCGGCCTTGCAAATACCTCAAATTTAGCTACTGAACTACAAATTAAAATGACAAGTAAAAATGTTATAACCACTAAAATCGCAGGCTCTTTATAGCTTGACATAGTCCACTGATAGCGAGCAAGTATTTAGGTGCAGCTGTTTGTCTTTCAGACCTGCATGCGCTGAGCATATGCGTAACAAAAATACTTATTTTCAAAGTAGATATCCGGTTTCTCTTCAACTGCAGCGATAACAGTAAAGCCAGACTTACTAGAGTTTGCAGAGACTCTTATCGAAATACTCCAGGATTATGTTAGACTCACTAAAGGAGCATGTGGTTACCAAATGATAGTTAGTGTGAATGTGCACCATCTATCAAGCAATTGCTATTTTACCCCTTGAAATAGCACGGTTTTTATTCATTTTTCATGTAATAATAATAATAGATGTCTAGTAGAGCACAAACCAACGTTAAGGTAACAACCTATAACCCTGTGACAAAAGAGACTCATATGGAACATAAGCCATACAAGTCAGAAGTGTTTTATCCCAAGTCGGGAAATACAGAGAAGACTAAAAGGGATTAAATATATTTTTAATCATAAAAATATAAGATGCCAAGTGTATAGCTATTTGTTTAACTAACGCATGAGCGTGTTTAAAAATCCAAATAATGCGCCTAATGGTCGCTTTGCTGTAGAAGAGCGTAGGCGTAGCGTAGCGGCATTATTAGCTCAATCCATGACTCAGGATGAAATAGCTAGAGAGTTAGGGATATCGCAAATGACAGTATCCCGTGATATGAAAGCACTTAGAGAGATGAGCAACCAGTTCATCTTTGATTTAGCAAAGTCCAGCTTAGCATTCTACTACCAGCAATGCATCGAAACTATAGAACAGGTCAATAGAAGAGCTTGGCAAATACACCATGATGACACCAACGAAGAGATATCGATAAAGGATAAGCTCTTAGCTTTGAAGATTATAGTCGACGCAGCACAGGCAAAGTTTAGCCTGTTTGAAAAAGGCCCAGAGCTATTAAATGCACAAGCTTTGGATAACCGTCTTGGTATGATTGAAAGGAGAAATGGCATTGTACAACAACAACAACAAGAACAGCAGCAGCAATAACAGCAAAGCTTCTAAGCTTCGAAATAATATAGCAGAGCGAATGAACGCTATACCTATGCCTTCTATCGATAACTACTATGATGGTGACGGAGTACCCCAGCCTCATATAGACGGTGAACCGCAAGAAGGTTATGTCTATGATTATTACATCAACCATAAGATAACGCCACCTTGGTTTGAGGACTATAGGCACAAAAGAGAGGGTATTCCCGTCAATTGGGAATATGTATCATCTTGTTTGCAGGATGGTAGGACAAAGGACGAGACAGCATATTTAATCAGAAAATATGAGAGAGAATACGGCACTCTTGAAGGATGTCCTTATAACTATAACAAAACATTTTGATATCATATAATAACATGACAACAACATTAGATTCAAACTCACACCCTTTAGACATAAGGCTAGAAGCACTTCATCGCGTGGAGGAGCAAGCACGGGCTAATGGTCAGATACAAGATGATGTGAAAGCATCTTTCTTTTTTTCCGCCCGTGCTAAACTCGCTGAGGCAGCAATAAGGAAGGAGATAGCCGACAAGCAAAAAGAGAAAGCTAAGGCTTCGGAGGATTATGCGAAGGAGCTAATCGATTCTGTCAAGGTTGATGATAAGCCACCGGAAAAAGCAGCGGGTACGCTTGCAGGTGATAGAAATTACGACATATCACCCGCGAGAATAGCAACCAGAGAAGAACAGCAAAACATGCTGTTTATGTTGGATAGAAACTATAGGTTTATGTTCGAACAGCTAGCAGGTGTAAACAACGCACTCGATGAAATACAAGCAGAGAATAAAACTTTGAAGGATAAGCTAGAGTCAACGGAAGACAGGCTAAAGGCATTAGAGCAAGCTGATAGGAAATAATAATATGTCGTATGTTTTAGTTGGTGGGTCAAACCATGACGACGGAATGTACGACGGCTTATGGAGCATAGACTATGAATCAGGCACAGCACATCTAGACGAATCCGATGAAGTGAGCTTTTTAGAAAATAGCGGTTATGAGGTAGTCAGATACAAATATGATTTAGAGAGTTATCTAGAAGAGCAAGGCTGTAAAAATATAGTTGAATCTACACAGGAAAACCTATTTACTTTTGAGTAAAGAAGTAATAACATCATCATTATGTCATCGTCATAGAACGCTAAAGCTAAAGAACTAGAACTTATAGACCAAGCCTTAACAGATTACCAGTATTATATACAACGCATGAACGGCGCTAGCACATACAACGCATCCGTAGGAAGATACTTGGACAAAGCGTACTTTTTAGAGAACCCTATAAAATGTCATTTTCAAGCTGCGGGTTGTATGCATCGGTTCAAGACTAAGGAAGAGATGACGCAGCACAGGTACAGAACGCACGGGGCTTAACTTAACAAAAATATATTTTCCGAAATATATTATTTATATATCAAAGCGATGCAGTAACATTGGTGTGTCAGTCAGTCAGGTAGGGTCTTGGTTTTCACTATGCTGCTGTTGCTGTCTTATCTTATCCCTTAGACAGGTCTAACCTCTAGTCTAGTTCATCCTTCAGCAGCATAGCTTTTGGTTCTCTACCTGACTACGACCGCCGTATTTTTATGTGAGCGTTTCCATGTTTACGGGAAGGAAGGAAGAGAAAGAAAGAAAGGGAGACATACGTACGCGTTGCAACATACCAACGAAGTAAGTATGGCATAGGTTTGTATTGGCCTACTTTTTGTTTTCCTATGCCATACTACTATTACTATTCTCGATGAATGAAAAACATAAAACGAAGAATGCTGTTATGTTCTATAGATAGTTACAATGATTACAGATGAAGATGTATCGTTAACAGAAAATATAGCAAAGCTAGTAGAGGCTAACAACCAACTGCTCAAGATGAACATACAAAACATCAAAGCAGACCAGACTAACAGACTACACGCGGCTAGTACTAACCAAGAGCGTGCTATGCAAAGTAGAGAAGAACGCAGGAAGCATTCATCTATGTTACAACGTAACATGATAGGCTTAGCAACAGGTGGGCAAGTTATCCCTTCATATGATGACGATGATGATATAGCACCAAAACAGAATGACCACATCCTAAGAATGCATGGTGCTAGTTCGGTGTCCACTAAACAAAGTGGGAACACAGATGAAGATAAAGTTACCAAGTCGTATAAGCTAATGAAGTTGATTACGGGCGGAGGTCGCTAAGTAAGTCATGGTTGCTAGTAAAGCACAGTTAGGTCAAGCGATAAGATTCCTATTAGCTAACAGGCTGTCTATAAAGAACGCTGATGCTGCAAGGCCCGAAGGTCAACATTGGGATTTAAGTGCTAATGCATATGTAGCAGACCCTAGTTGTGATACAGGCTATCATTTCGATTTGAATACGTACAAATGTGTACCTGACTAGGGTTTTACCACCTAAAAAGCCAAAGTACGATGAGATGCTTTCAGTGTTTTGTGGTAATTAGTTAGCCTTTCTTCCTCTTCCCGTAGTGTTTGTTATTATATTCCTCTTCCTCACAGAATGAAATCTGGCCTTGTTCTGCCTTTGTCATGTCCCAGACCATAGCTTTCTCAGCGGGTATTCCCAAATCTTTCCTTAGTCCTTTTACCCACTCCATAAGACCAAGCTGTGAGCGCTTGTTTTCTTCAACCTGCTCCTTTAGCAATTCGTACTCTGACTTTTTGACTTTGAGCATTTGGTTCTCCCTCTGTAGGCGTTTGCTGTCGTCAATTGTCAGCCAGTCTATTGCATCAAGATATCCTGGTCCTCTGCCTTTGTCATGACCTTCTAACATGTCTCTGTATATTCCCGCGCTGTCGGGCTGTGGCAAAAAGTACGAGTCTTTGCTACCTCCTAGTTCACGACCAGAAAGCCACTCGACATAAGAATCAGACAGGCCCGCATGCCTAGCCCAAGTACCAAAGAACTTCCTAAAGCCATGAGTTAGCGCAGTCTCTCGCCTGTTGTTCCTTACCTTTGAATTCGAGTTTTCCTCAAATATAAGCGGCTTTCTCAGCCCAGACTCATAGACCAGCTTGGTTATGGTTTTCCTGACAGCGTAAAGTGTTAGCCGCCTTACGTCGTTTGCTACTTGGAATATATCTTCCCTGTTAAACTCTCTTCGAAATAGTGGTGACTTTGCAGTGATGTTCTCGCCGCATTGCCTTCTTAGCTGCAAGTAGTTGTCTATAGCTTTTTTACATTCAGGTGTGCAAAAGGTATAGTAATCCTCTTCTGTGGAGTAAGCATCTACATGGATTTGGTATAAATCATGCTCTTCTATTGCGTTAAATCACCTACTTTTAGCATCGGCAGCGAGCCGATACGCATAGCGGTAGAGCACATTAGCAGCACCATAGGCTTTGTACGAATGTCTGCGTATTCCAAAAGCTTTGCAATCTGTCCGTGAGTGTACGGCTTTTCACCTCTTCCCTGGCCTTCCTGCTGAGGAGAACGGATATCACTGTTTGACATAAACTTGGCCATCTTTCTCTGTCTGATAGTTACGTCGTTGATATCGTAGAAATGTGTCAAGGCGTTAAGGTATATTTTCTGTGAGTTTAAGCTATAGCCTTGCTGCTTTAGCCAAACCATAAAGTTCATGATGTCCTTTTCAATATCCTTGGGGTCTTTAGGTACTCCAGGCTTGCTTTCTATTAGCTGCCAGTATTCAGTCCAGCCTTTGTACTTCATGAAAGCTTTGAGCTTGTAGTCATAGGTACGAAACGTTTCCGCTGCCTTGATGGACTGCTTGAAGCGTTGATAGTATGAATCCTCATACAGATATTCACTGCTTGTCAAGTCGAAGCTAGACACATTAATATTCCCCTTGCATATATTGATACTACACAGTACGCAGAATTCCAATTATTAATACTGTTCTCAGAATCCTTATATCAAAAAGGATGGTCTGAACAATATCTTTCCATATTGAAGTGCCAGCAACAGAAGATGAAGTTAGCCAACTTTCTCCACCTATGCAATTAATTTTACAATCAGGACCTCTCTCGATCGGCAAAATTTTGCCAACGTTTACTGATACTCTACTATTGGAAACATCCTTTCCAAGTACCCATCCATTTCCTTCCAAGCAAACAATCGCAGGACCTTTGACGAGAAGTACAAGCTTCATAGACAAAGTTGCTTCACTTATTCAACACAGTAGAGGTCATATTTTATATACGACTTTACAAGTGGGTGCTTTAACATAATGGTATAATATTATGCATTGGATCTGTGAAATTGCAACTGGGTAATAATATTGGAACCTATCCTTAACAAAAAGATAAATCATAATATTAAGCGTGAAAATGAAACATCTACCTAAAATCATGCATAGGAAATGGAATATTTGAGCTTGGGTATGGAACATCAAGAACATACAATGGAGAAGATATAAAGTACAAGAGCTTTGCAGCAAAGGATACAGCCAAAGGGTAGACACTACAAATTGCTTAGCTGCAGCACCTTCAATTATTATGTGTAACTAGTTGCTCGGTTACCTTTACTAATTGGCCTAAATTTTGCATCAATTCGCTCCACGAATTTTCACCCATTCCTTGCTTTACTTTGCGTTGGACTTCATTCCAAAGAAGAATAGTCTTGGATACCGCATTACGTCCTTTTTGAGTAGCAGTCACAATTCTTGTTCGTTGATCTTTACCTTGAGAAATTTCAATTAATCCCTGCCTTTCTAATACTGATAAATTTCTGGTAAGGGTAGTTCTATCCATTCCTAACTTGTTTGCTAAATCAGAAATTCGGATCGAATCAATATTGTATATGGCTTGCAGTACGTTAAACTGAGTGGACAATAATC
>JBKPMK010000449.1:0-10579 GCA_046732115.1 Thermoproteota archaeon | reverse complement strand
CAATGACATTTAGAAAATTATAACGGCCTTGCTTGAACGTGGAAAGTGCAACCAAGAAGGAAAATCTAGTTTTGAGTTGTGAAATAATATTTAATATGGCAATTTTTGTGTGTTAACATGACATCAGAGTGAATCTTTTTAACTTACAGGTGTCATTCTAAATAACACTTTCACTCATGTCTGTTACCATTACTGAGTAACACAAATAGAATAATCACAGCAGTATGCATAAATTGCTGGATCAATTCTTCTACACTTTTAGTATACTCCTGAAGCCGTTATAGTTTATCAACTATCGTTCTGTATGCTCATCAGAATTCAAATCCTAATTAGAGAAACTGTGTTACGAATCATAAGTCATAAATTCATGATAGATATATGCCTCTTACGCTTGATTATGTAACTAAGCTCTTTGAAAATCTTTGTAATGGAAAGAGGATTATCTTCTTTGATAATGTTATTGAGGATGTATGTTGGACTGTCATGGGTACGCATCTGCTTGCTGGTATGTACTACAGAAAAGATGATTTTCTGCAACACACATTTAAACGCCTAGGCAGGATTCTAGAAGAAGGGTCAGTGGTAATGAGGATAGATCATGTGTATGTTTCAGGTGATACCGCTATTGTAGACATGACTTCTACATCTATTGCTCTAAATGGACGACCATACGCTCAGAGGTACCGCTGGATAACACGATTCGTTGAAGTTAGAGCTTAATTGGATTCGCTTCTTGTTCAGCAAGTGATCTAAGAAAATGAAAGAACAACGAGGACTTCTAGATCTATATAAATATATAGGGCTTCGAAAGCATATTTTTCAACTTTATTATTTCACTTTGAGATACTTTTCAATAGCTCTTCTGATGTATTTGCTACGAGGAATATCGCCACGATTGTTGTCTATTCTATGTAACAATGATATAGGTAACGTAATTCCCAATTTTTCTGTTCTATCTGGATTTTTTCTTATAGTACTAACCATACTAGTAGATTGTATATAACACTTCTATACTATAAGCGTTTGCCCTACTCTGTTCTGGTTTAAGTAATTATAACTCCAATGTCGATTTCGATGATATTGGCTTATTTGATAACAACAAGAATCGTATGAGAACCCGTATGGAAACAATTTTACTTTTGTCGCTAGGTCATCGTCCTTGAGTGTTTTGAAAAGGATATGCGGAACCTTACATATTCTTTATCTGGTGTAGCCACAACTGTAGTAAGGTTTGTTGGTAGTTGTTGCTCCTCATCTTTCGTACCAAAATCCAGACTAGGCATCTGTCCATACTTAATGAAATTGTCTATTTAAGAAATTCGGGGCACCATTTCTATTCAAAAGATCATAGATTGTTTACCTTTTCTATTGAGTTTCAGTGAATATGAATAGTATGGATGATTATAGTTTATATTTGCTTTTTTAATATGATTATCATTAGCAATAAAGCGATTATGGGAAAAGCAAGGACATTTCTGAAATTCGTGGCGTAATATTATCACATAATAAATCAGAGACAAACAGAAATCCTGCCCTTAAGTCATGCTTAAGCTCCAAGTTCACATAATTCTAAATAGATTGAAGCAGCTTTTACCGTACTTTGAACAATCTCTGGAATACCTTGAGAAATTAATCGACAGCATTAGAAGAAGGGAACCAAATCATCACAATAATAATCTACTATATAAGACATCGAATGTGAATATAACAATGTGAATCAGACTAACACAATTTCTAGTTCATCATATGCATCTTTTACAGAAAGTTCTAGCAATGTATCTTCATAAATAAGTAGCCAATCTCTCCATCCTACAACTGGAAGTTTCCTAGCCACTATCTTGGTATTTTGTATCAACCTTGTTATCAAATATGCATATGAGGGTTTTTCTCTTTTTTCTTGTTCTTTTATTTTAAACAAACTTTCCTGGATTTCTATTCCATCTCTACCGCCCTGTATATTAATATTGACGTTATCACCATATCTGTTTTGCACTTTAGCTGTAACATAGCGGCTGCCAATTTCAAATCTTTCGATATTTAGCATAACACGAGAACATACATATGAACTTGTTTTTGCAAGTTGATTGTATGCTATCTTTGAAGCTTCATCAAAGAAGTCACCATTTTTCAAGTATAATGCAGCAATAGCACAATCAATTTATTAGACTTACTACTGTAGTCTCAGGAGCATTGACTAAACATCATTTTTAAAGGGTCAATGGCTTCCAATATTCTTTTTATGTAACTAATATTATTCATACGCAACTTGTTGATAAGACTAGAATACCGGAGGAGAATAGGCGCCCACAATGAGACGCAAACAATAATGAATTAACTATCTATCCCATCATGTCATGTCAAACGAATTATTTATTTTAGATTATATAATAGATAGGGAGTAGAATTGGAGTATTGCCTCTATATTTTACTTTAGCAATTATAGACTACATAACAGAAAATACCAACTACTAAATAGAAGGAAATAAATCATAATATTAAAATGTTAATTACCTTCATAGCTGTTATGATTAGAAAGGCAGAAATCACATATCAATTTTCGTTACCTACGTGATAAAAAACAGCATCAAACCTCTTGCTATCTTTTCTTTTTCTTTCCTATGCTTACTGCTTTTTGTATTTGTGAAACTTGCTTTTGCAGCAGTTTTAGTTGGGATTGGATCTGCTTTATCAGTTCTGATTGCTTATCTACAGATTTTATATGCTTTTGAACAGGCTGAATGATTCGTGTTATTTTTTTATCTAGTTGGATCGTTTGTTTATCCAACTGCTTTGATATTGATTTATTTTGACTTTCTTTTAGTTTCTTCAGATCAGATGCACGTCCTTCCATAGTTGGAGTTACATTAGAAGAATTCGTTGTTCGCTTAGATTCAATATGTTCTGGTTCTATGGGTTCTTTATTCTCAGTATCTGATAATACCTTGTTTACTTCACTTCCGTTCATAGTAGCTGAGGTCTTCAAGTCTGTCATTGAATCATATGTTGAAGAATCAAAAACTTCTGGAGGAACTTCTTGAGTCGAAGAAGCAGCATCTGGCTTTATTGTGGTTCCTTTTTGCTCTTCGGTCGAAGAAACATCGTCATCAGACATATTAACATCATAATCCTGGTTTATTATTATTAAATTTTTAGTTGAACAAAGATAGTAGTTCTATTGAATAGCCAGGAAGACAGAAAACAGCATCTTCTATGACTTAATTAGAGTAATAGGATGTGGTATAATTATCGAGGTAGCTATGAAATTTTTCCATATAATTCTGCGATATTTGTCATTATTATTATCTCGTTCTAAACGGGCCTCTAAGATTATAGTAAATCACCATTTACAAAGAATATACCTGTTCCTTTTGAGTGGAACAACTTGCTGACTAGGGACATTCACTGCTGTATTGCTAGTACCACCGTCATAAGTTATTTCGCGATATCCAGTAATTCCAGTAGGTGGTGTTAACACCCAGGCATTTGCATCAGTAATACCATATTTATATTTGAATGTGTTTGAGCATTAATTTGTTGGTAGATCTTGACACTTTTAGACACAAGCTAGCCTAATGCATTATGCCTTCGTTACGAATTGAAGGCTAACCATGTTAAGTCAGTTTTTTAAACACTTTATTTGCCCTATAAGACTATAACAAGAACATGAGAACCCTTAATCTACAAAACATATCTCTTGAAATCACGTCTATAACTATAATCCTTGCTGCTAGTATCGTGTTGGTTATATCAATAACAGAACTTGGAAATGTCAGTGTTGTTTATGGCCAAGGAGGCAATAGTACATCATCATTAGCATCATTAACACCGCAACAAAAAGCAGCAATGTGTAATCCTAATGATAAATCCGTAAATACGACTGAATCAAAGATATGCGGTATCCCCGTAACAGTAAAACCGCATTCATCAAATATGACAACAGGAGCACAGGTACAGCCGTCCTCGACTTCTACAGCATCGCTATCTCCTCCTTCAAGCTAGAATAGAACTAGAGAGCAATTACATCTATCTAAAAAGACTTAATCAAGAAGAGACAATCATTTGATGGTTTAGGAATAAAGCTTGGCTTGTTACGTGTTGGGTAACTATACAATCCTGGGTCTTTCCAATAAATTGGTGACTATTGTATTGTAAAATTTGAAATAGTGTTAGGTTGAGGCACAGATATCAAGGTTTTACATAGCAATAAAATGACATAACGATGTTCCGTCTTTTTTATATCACACTACTCCATCGTTAATACCAAGAAAATTGATGAACGCTGGTACACATCTATTGGCATTGGTTCGAATATAATCGAGCAGGCAGGGTATGTGTTATTAAAAATTGTTCCTAATCTTTTTCTGGAGAGTTAAAAAATATCGCTACTTTATAAACACATGTCGCATCACCTGGTCTAGGAGACTACTATGAAAAGATGGACATTACTTTTCACTGGTATGGTAGTTGTCGTCTTGGTAGTTATGTTAGTGAATCCATATATTGCTCAATTTTCATCTGGTGCTCTAAGTCACCACATGAAAACTCCTAAAGGATTAGCAATAACAAGCCATCATCATCATTTTCCTGGTCTTCTTCTCCTACGCGATTTATTACTAGCACCATTAATAGTAATGATAAGTTTGTAATCATAAACTTTGATGACTCACATGAAAGCGATTATACCTACACCAAACCTATCCTAGACAAGTACTGATTTAAAGCAACATTCTTTGAAGTATGCAACTGGATAGAAGCAGGATATCACGAATCGGATATGTCAACTACCTGGGAACAGATAACAGCACTACAACAAGATGGCATGGATATTGAGGCACACACCATGACTCATCCGAATTTAAATGATTTGTCGTCACAGGCAGATTTGGATTATGAAATAGGTCAGTCAAAACAATGTTTAGAGAACCATGGATTCAATCCAACAATTTTTGCATATCCTAATGGCAAAGGATCTGATAATCCAAAAGTTGTAAATACAGTTGCCAAATACTATGATTTAGCTAGAACGGATACCAAGTCTGCATTAACTTTCTTACATTGCGATGGAAATAATGATGGGCAAACAGATTGTAGAACGCATTTTAGCAATGGGAGATTAACTCCTTCAAATAGATACTCTATTAATAGTTGGGCTCATAAACATATTGACGAGGGCTGCTTTGCCAATAGTGCTTATAATGGAAACATCGGGACCTGCACGAGGTTTCACTACAAGTATGATAACGCTCAGATGTTAGAGAAATTCATTACGGCTGTTAATAACCAAAGTAACTATAACAACGATGGAATAGTAAGAGCAATTCCTATAATTGTACATCATACTCTTGTAAACTATCAAGATCTAAGCGATAGCAACAGACCAATAGATACTACAGTGAACCTGTTTGATGCAGAAATGAAATATCTTCATGATAATGGATTTAAAATCTTGACTATGGCTGACCTTGGAATGATGAAAATAGCAACTATTTATATATAAAAAAATAAAGAACAATACAACAATGTATACTACATACATTATAAAACCACAAGCTCTAGAAATCGAACTTCTCTATAGCCAGTAGATAGAAACGAGGAAGGCTAGATATTTGATTGCTGCTATAACTTAACAAGGTTAACTCAGCCTTATTAGTGATTGGTCACAAATGATTGATTCGAATAGATTGGAGTACAAAAAATGCAACTATGATTGATCTTATTGGCAAGATTGTTGTTATATTCCATTTGCTTAGCATATGTTATTTAACCCATTATGGCATTATATAATGAATACTATGTATACTAAATCAAAAAAAATAAAATAAAATAAAATAAAACCAAACCAAAAAGTATTGCAGTTAATTATCTATTTGTGTGTCATGTTTACCCAATGTAAAGTATTTGACATTGTTGCATTACTATGGGTGGATAGTAATATAGGAGATACTATTTTTGTTAAATTGTGTTGACTATTCATATTGATGGTGCGAGTCGCGGAAATCCAGGACCATCAGGAATAGGTGTAGTGATAATCAAAAACAAGCTGATAATATCTGAGTATGATGAATTTATAGGAAAGAAGACAAACAATCAAGCAGAGTATGCTGCATTGAAAAAAGCACTACAAATTGCATCCATATTAGATAATGAAATTACAGTTTTATCAGACAGTAAACTCGTTGTTAGTCAAAGGAAGAATAAGTATAGGGTAAGAAATAAACAGATAAAGATCATATTTAGAGAGATTTCCAATCTAGAAAAGCAATTTCGCACTGTTATTTACAGGTACATTCCAAGAGCAAAAAATCACTATGCAGATTTTCTAGCAAATCGGGCTATAGATGAAGCATTGAGACCTAACAATACAAAGTCCTTTTAACATAAGAATATTGACTTAACCTTTTGATAAATAAGAACAAAACAGTAATAGCTCAGCCAACATATAGCATACCTAATTCTGAACGAAATATACTATTAGACAAATACATTAGAAGTATAAGTGCAATGAATAACAGAACAGCACGTGAATATTATATTAGATTACTTGGTTCTCAAGAGTTTGTTAATATATTTAATATATAATGCCAAGGACCAGACTGAGACCACAGTAGATAATATTATAGCAAACATAAAAGAAGGCTCGGAAGCGAAACATTAAGTGCTCTTGTATCTTACGTGCATACTAGGCACAACCTCTCTGCGCTTACATTGAAGCAGAAGGTTGTAACTGTAAAATTTTTTTGAATACTATGACGTCGATACAAGTCCTAGGTAATTTAAATTAAGAGGAACTAAATCAAGCGTTGAGAAATAGTGACAAAATGAGAGACGATGCTATAGGACAGCTTTCAGAAAGCCATGGCCTACTTTATATGAGTAATCATACCATAGCAGCTAAAATACTCTTTAATAAGTACATGAAAATCGAAGAATGAGACTAAAGTGTTGGTAAATGAAATATTACCTTTAGGAAGAAAATTATTTGAAGAGATAGACAAACCAACAGGCAGTAAAGTCGTTTTTGAGGACAAAGACAAAGGAATCATAGAGAGAAAACACTTGGAATGGCGACATTAAAGGATACAACTCCTTTCCCTCAGGAATAGCTGGTGGCTCAGGTCGCTCATATATTCATAATAACTGCAGCGTAACCATTTCACATTGGGAAGGCGTGTTAGATACTGAAAATGAAGAACAGCTCACATTTAAAGGCCGAGACATTAACAAGAATGGCAAATTTGTAGTGTTACGTACTTTTTTTACTAACTCAAAAGCTTTAGGATGGATTAATGGCTTAGTTTGTATACTGAGCTGAGAGTTTGATACTTCTACTGGAATATTTAAGAGCACAGGCTATGAATTGACGTTGTAACTGTTTTTATAATTCTCGATTATATGCTTTGGAACATGACTAGAGTGACTCAAATACAAATCGTTGCACAATAGTTAGCCACTTTCTCCGTAGTTGGAATAATTCTAGTTGTGATATTTACAAGATTGCGATGCATTGAACAGTGTTACCATACTCTATATTGATCAGATGACCTAAGAATCTCAAGTCATAGGCTAAAAGATGTCTTGGAACCGATGGAATATATAATTGCCAAAATGACAAAATCTTTGCATTCTCATTCATCAGTTTAAATAATAATAGTTTATCGTCTTTTGCTGCAATCTTATTTTTTCTTGTTTTTATCCTTTGTTATATAATGGTAGAGTAAAGTAAAACGATGCTCCTTTATTTTCTCCATTATCGATATTATTATGGGCCCACATTTTGCCACCATGTGCTTCTATAATACTTTTTGATATGAATAATCCTAAGCCAGTTCCTCCTTTCTCTGATTTTGTAGCAAATTTTGTAAATAGTCTTGGTAATATTTCAGGATCTATGCCTATACCTGTGTCCTCTACGCTAACGATAACTTCTTCTTCTTGGCTATTGTTTTTTCCATCTTCATTCCTTCTTTTCTTTATTACATTAATCGATATACTTCCTTCTTTTGTAAATTTAAGAGCGTTGTCTATCAGATTAGAAATTACCTGTGTTAGTCTTCCTTTATCTGCTTCTAGTACAAAGTTATAGTTGGGGTTATATAGTAACGCAAAATTGTTACCTTTCTTTTGAATATCATTTTTGAAATCCTCCACTATACTAGATATTAAATCAGTTAAGCTGAATTTATCTTTGTGTAGCTTTAGTGTCTGACTTTCAATTTTTGTAACATCTAAAATCTCATTTGTAAGTCTCTGTAACCTGTTAGCATTTCTGTGCAGCGCATCAGATATTTGCTCTCTTTTCTCAGGATGCTTCTGCAAAATTTCAGTATATCCTAAAATAGCTTGGGTTGGTGTCTTTATTTCATGACTTGCTACATTAATGAACTCTTTTTGCATTTTGTCGTGAAGTTTTAATTGTTCATTAGCTACCCCAAGCTGATTATTTGATTCATTTAGTTCTCTTGTTCTTCTCTTAACTTCGTCATTTAAGTTACTACTCCATTTAATAAGAAATATTATGAGAACTACAATTGCAGCTGTAGTGCCCGCAAGAAGCGAAAACATTTCTATTCTTTCTGTAAAAATTACATTATTGATTTGCGAATATATAACAGAAGTAGGAGTTACTGCAGATACAAAGTATGTTGGTTTTCCTTGCACAAAAATCGGATATCCCGTATTTAGTCTTTCACCAATCCCAAAATCGTAGACAGCATTACCTGGTATACCTTCAAGTAATTGGCGATAGAGATTGCCTTGTATTGGATTATGGTGGAAGATTTGCTGAGCCTCATTTCCAAAATAGTTCTTTCCTAATAGTTCTGTCCTTGGAGTGGCTATGTAATTTCCTTTCTTATCAAAGACTACCAGAAAATTTGACTTGATATTGTAGATGTTACCATAATTTGCAAAGAACTCTGTAGTAGGAATAAGTCCTCCTACTAATCCTTCATATTTTCCAGTCTCAATACTTATTATTGGTGCAGTTATTGCTATTCTGTATTTACCATCCCGCCCTACAAAACCATCAGAAAATACTGGCATCAGAGTGCTTTTAGTTTCCCTTACATAGTCTCTATATGTAAAATTCACTCCAACAAATGCTTCTTCTCCTTTTGGAACTAGTCCATTTCTCTCAATGTTGTTTCCATCTAATATGAAAAGTCTGTCTACATCAGTAATTTTATTCATTTGAATATACATTTGTTCCATGAGCGTCTTGGTTTTGTTGCTGACCAAGTCCCCTTGTTGCAAATATACAGAATTTGCTAAACTCTGAAGCCTAGTCATAATAGAGTCAAGGTCAGAGCCAATGTGTCTGGAAAGAGCTTGTGTAGATTCTATCTGACGCTGTTTTTGCTGTTCAAATAGACTACTTCTGATGTTGCTTTCTGTATTATTTTGAAGATAAAAAAACAAACCATAAGAAATAACAATAACGGATATGATAAAAATGATCGCGACTTCCTTTGTCTTCCTACCAGAAAAACTGGCATATTTTTTTATCATTGCCATATATTTTACGCAGTTATTTAGTTGGATACTTGTTATTAAAGTTCAAAGTATGCAATTATGTAAAATATTGTATGATATTAGTGGACTGATTTTCAGGCACATATATATACAATAGAAAATCACACGCTTAAATAAAAAAACACCAACTGACAGTGTATATACAGACCTACACAAATCACTTATTTATTTAGTTATAGCATCAAACATGTAGTTTTTCACTTCTTCGTTAGTCTCCATATTACGAAGTTCTTGTATGAATGGTATTGCTTTTTTTCCATAACTAGTTAATGCCTTGACACCTTTTTTCTTGGTATTAGAATCTGTAGTTAATAGGATATCATTGTATATTCTCAATTTGTTTATCGTTTGATGACAAGACCTGTCTAAGTAGTCCTCAAAAATAGTGGCAACATAGACATCTAAAAAATCCATTCTAGGAATTATGCTGGTTCTTTTGAATCTTGGCTCTTGTCAGTCATTTCAGCTGCTTCTTCACGCAAATTCTCTGCTGGTCCTGAGGTCTCGGTCTGACTCTGCCTTTCCAATCTTCTTTTGGTTCTTCTGGGCTGATTCGAGCTCTTTATCATTATCGCTCATTACTATCAATCGTAGTTATGTCAACATAGTTAAAATGTTTTATGTGGACTGAAATCGATAGCCCTCACTCTTTTAGATTATTTGTGAAAACTACAATATGTTGTCTTGGTTATTCCAATTTTTGAGTAACTTATCGGACATAGCGGTTCAACTATATAATGAGGTAGTGAAGATGGCATAGTTTCTGCAGATTGTTTAGCAACGTTTTCATTAACTACTTCACAAACAAGCTGGTCTACCAGAATATTATAGAGTTTTTCTGCTTCCTCTAACATTATATCTTTATAATACTCAATGATATGTTGTCATAGGGCTGTGGTGGTAGTATTACTTGTCTACTAGCGTCCGATAGATTGTTGTTGTTGTCTTTGCTGATTGATGACACTGATCTTTGATTATCATTGTTATGGTAGACTAGGGCAGAGTACTTTTCTGGATTATTTCTCATAGTCTCAATGATAGAGATGAT
>JBKPMK010000448.1:0-9933 GCA_046732115.1 Thermoproteota archaeon | reverse complement strand
TTCTAAATCAGAATCAAGATTTTCATTGTACCATGGCATAGTCTCTACCTTTTGGCTTTTGTATAATGTCTCCCAGTCAGGAAAGTCTTTAGACAACTAGGAAAATCTAGAATCTGCAAAGCATATTATACTTTTAAGAATATGCGACTTCATTGTACGCTTTTGCTTCCAAATTCAATTGAACGGTTATTGCTTTGATAGGCTATAATTTATTCTCCAATTATTTGCAGTGTTATTCTACGTTTCCTTGACCTGGTGTCTAACTCACAGAAAACTATTTGTTGCCAAGTACCAAGTATTAAATTTCTATCTTTGAAAGGAACAGTTAAGCTAGGTCCAATTAAAGAAGCCCTGACATGTGAGTGTCCATTTCCATCATGCCATGTTTGATCATGTTTGTATTCTATATCTTTTGGTATAATCCTATTCAACATAATGGGAAAGTCTTTTCTGAGGCCAGGTTCATATTCAATTGTAGTTACAGCGGCAGTTGAACCCGATACGAAAATAGTAACTATACCATTCTCAAGCTGGCTCTCCAGTATTGCTTTTAAGGTTTGATCTGTTATATCGACCATATCATTCTCTCCTTTAGAGTTAATTTCAATCGTCTTTGTAATTATAGCCATCATCCTTCTAATTCAACAATTCTCTATCGAATCCAATTTAAGTTAGTTGGTTAGTTAATCAGCTATTCAATCATGTCATCTGAAATGAATTCTATACTACTTGATTTGCACACTAAAGATGAAGGTGTCGCTATAATCAAGATCAACAGACCTGAAGTACTAAATGCTCTGAATAAAGAAGCTATGTCAGAGTTGTCTACAATAATTGACATTGTTGGTGCGGATGATAAAATAAAAGTTGTAATTATAACTGGTGCTGGAGAAAGATCCTTTTGTGCAGGAGCAGATGTCAGATATGTAGTAAATATTAATCCTATTGAAGCAGAAAAGCATGCAACTTTTATTCATGGTTTGCTTAATAAAATAGAGAATTTAGAAAAACCAGTTATTGCTGCAATCAATGGCTATGCCTTAGGAGGCGGTTGCGAACTCGCATTAGCATGTGATATAAGAATAGCATCAAGCAATGCAAAGATAGGCCAGACAGAGGTTACAGTTGGAATTCCGCCTGGATGGGGAGGAACTCAGAGGTTATTAAGAATTGTCGGTCCGTCGAAAACAAAAGAACTCATCTATACAGGGAAAATGATTACAGCAGAGGAAGCAGAAAGAATCGGGCTTGTGAATAGAGTCGTTAGATTGAGTGCTGAAGAAAGTATTATTACTACTACCACATCATCTTCTGCCATTTCTCAAGAAGAACAAGAGCAGCAAAAACAAGAAAAACAGAAATCCAATGAACTATCCAAAATTCTAAATAAAAAGCTGATTGACGAATGTAGTTCTCTTGCAAAAGAGATTGCAAACAATAGTTTTATAGCTGTCAAAACTAGTAAAATGTTAATCAATAAAGGAATGGATGCGGATATTGATACAGGATTGCGGTTGGAAATTTATGGTTGGGCGTTATGTTTTGCACATGAAGACCGGCAAAAAATGATGTCTGTATTTTTGAATAAAGCCAAGAAGAAGTAAGGAACACAAACATGATGTAGCCTACAGACTCCACTAAGAAAGATATCTTGTTATTACCATTTAATCTCGCAGCTATTTCTGAATCTGATTTAGAGCTTTGTCTCTCCATATTATGGTTCAAGTTCTATGGTTTTTGTAGATCTTTTGTTTGAAGTGATATGGTATCTGTTATACCAAAATAATGCACCAGCCATAATTATGAAATCAGCAACGTAGAACAGATCCCAGAATATAAGGTGTTGTGAATTCCCATTTACAAAATCAATCAGATATCCATCATCAGCAATTGCATTGACCAACAATGACAGAGAAGAAAGGAACCATGGAATAGAATGCTGATAATTTTTGCGTAATTTGACAAGTACTATTGAAGATGGAATTATTAATATCAAATCTAAAATAGGATATGCTAAAGTTACTGCTACAGAAGTCAAGTCGGCTATACCAATAAAGTCTGAAGACATTAGATTAATTAGATTAAAAATAGCGAATACAACTGCTATGATGAACGATCCTACGATTACAAATTTTCGATTAATTACGTTATTAGTATTACTGCTTCTACGTAATGACTTAATTATAGTAAATAAATGTAGAGATAGAAACCCATATCCTATAAACCACAACCCATCTGTAATAGTTACAAATTTTTGTTCTTCTATGCCTAGAGCATAGTAATAATACAATAACGTAAGATCTGCAGAGAACCATGAAATTAAGCCGAGTGTTAAAAATAAGTATGATTTGCCATGAAGTCCACGAACTCCATGCCGATATACTGCAACTATACCGAGACTTGAAGCTATAGCCGCAGTTATATTCATAGCCCAAAGTGCAGTAGCATGTCTATGGTGCGGATCTGAGGTAATTATTATGTAATTTGCAATAACAACTGAGACTATAATTGTTAAAATAAGTATCCTTAGCGTTGATTTATGATATAGCTCATTTCTCTTTTTCAAGGAATTCTCAATTTTAGTTAAAGCTAATAGATTAACCTTAATCAATTCTCTCTTGGAAATGATAGAACTTTAATGCTAATCTAATTGCATCAAATATATCGTGATATGATGTAGATTCTTTATCTAGGGTTCCATCATCATCATCTACAGCAGTCTCTTTTTGTTCTTTAATTGCTTCTTTTTCATGCTTGGAGCTGAAAAGTATCAAAAGTATTGTTGCTATTGCTACAGCGATAGTACCTAATGCTGTGAGCCATTCAGGTGTAAACCAGCTAACAACTCCAGGGTCTGCTTCTGCTAACGCCAGTTGCATCATTATAAAATTTAACAAAATTGGATATATTTTATAGTTGATATATTTAAAGTTCGCAAAAAAACAAGACGACTAGATAGCAAGATCGATAACCATAGATGCTTACCTATGTATAGCTGCGGAATTACTGGCTGGAAATTCGTGTGTTCCAGGTGTTATGATATGGCCTACAACCAAATGATACTACAAGAATCCTGAAGATACACATATATCTAAAGAAATAGGGTGCGCTACAGACACAAAGCAAATTAGCTAGTACAATGCAGTTTGAAGATGGATAGCAGATGAACGAGGCCTCAGATTCTTAAGGTCAAAACCGGAACGAATCCAGGAGAATCTGAGTGCTGCCGATGTAGAGCTGACCGAAAATGAATTTAATCAGATCGAAGCGGAGCTTGCGAAAATCGAAATTCACGGAAATCGAACAGATGAGGATATTGCAAAATTGAGGACATGATATGAAAGAAGTCATAGAGATAAATGAACGATGACAATGTAGTGCTGGTGTCATCTATTCACTGCTGTTATATCCATTGTATAAAGCTACGTTCTCCTTTTGCAGATTCATTACTTTTAATCATAACTCTGTTCGTAGTGATAGAATTTTAAAGCTAGTCTAAGAGCATCAAATATGTCATTATATGATGTTGCTTCTTTGTCTAACGTCCCATCATTATCTACAGCAGTTCTCAATGCAGTAATTAGTTTATCGAACTTGTTTGGATTGACGGCTATTCTACCGCCATCGTGCTCCATTATCATCTTGCAGTGGCCAAGTATGGCTTTGTGCTCTGACTTGAAGTTGACTGGAATAATCGTCATCATGTCCACAACGCGATCGTCGCCTAGACCTTCAGCCTTACATCTTGCTATCACTTTGTCATAATCTGCTTCTTCGCCTATCTGCAGCTTAAGCGACTTGATAAAAGAGGGATTGGCACCATCAACATATACCTTATCGACCTGGTATTTGCTCATAAGCGAGAACACTTTGGATAGCATTTCGTTGTAGTCAGGTCTATGGTATTCTTCAGCATGCATTATGCGTACGATTCCGTCTGCGAACTCTGTGACCACAACCCCAAATGCAGAGCTGCCCCATGCTGGGTCTATACCCATCGACCTTGTGGTCATTGGGCTAGGATACAAGATATCTGGGTTGTATTTGCGCCCTTTTTCAATTGCTGCTTCTATATCCTTAGTATGAAATACATTACCTATTTTGCCTATGTATTTTAGATTGTATTCTCGCTCGAATGATGGCGATTGCTTGGCCTTCTCTATTTCTTCAGCAGTGTATATCTTACCAAGGCCATAAGTATAATCCAGAAATATCCTTTTGTAAAGACAGGTATCTTCAGGTTCTTTCTCTATCCTTTCGAATAGGCCTTCAGGTGCATTTGGAGTTGATACCATTACTATGTAAGGGTTTGACTTTGCAATATACCGCTCGCTTACGTCCCTTGCGTCTTGTTGCTGTCCTGGAGGAAAGAAATCAGCCTCATCTAGCAGTATGAAAGATACATTTGGCAGCCCTCTCATAGCATCTAAATGATGCGATGGAAATGCTTCTATCTTTACATTGTTTAGTTCGATTACAGTCTCTTTGGTATCAAATGAGACAAGGCCTTTGCCTGCAAACAATCGCTTCATCCTATCTATTAGGGCTATGGCCAGATCTATTCTAGGCCCTGTAACAATACACATTTGGGAACCTGATAATGCATTATCTCTCAAACAAAGCCAGGCCATGAACCTGAGCATGAATTCAGAAATACCCAGTCCCGTTGCTTTCTTTATCCAAAGATGTCTGTTACCGTTCTGGGTAACTAGGGATTCAAATATTACTTGTTCATAATCATAGAGTGGTTTATTAGTTCCAGCTTTTTGTGGTAGACTAATTATGTGATTAAAGCAGCAGTCCCCACTTGTTCTTATGTCTTCTTGTTTGTGTTCGTCAACATTCCAAATCCAGAATGGTTTATTGTGTAGTCCTTCAGTTAACCTAGATCGTTGGTGTTGCGGTGCTGTTATCTCTAAACTAATTCTCTTCTGGAGATCTTTGAATGTCACTTGCACCTATTACTCAGAAGTCAGCTTTAGCTTTTTGGGCTGTTGTTTATTGTGAGGAGCAGTAGTGAAGGAGAAATAAAAATATAGTGAGATACTACTAGGAAAACGGAAGGTAGTATACAAAGTGTCGTTTATAACTGGACAATGAGTTGATTTTAGATTAGCCATTTAAGTTATTTCAAATTTGTCTGCTTGCTCATAACTTGGGATCTGAAAGGAATTTTGGTTATTGATAATACATCGACTGGACCTGGAAAGGGTGGAATACGATTTGCTGATACAGTAACACCAACAGAGATTTTTAGACTAGCCAGAACTATGACTTGGAAATGCGCTGCCGCTGGTTTACCATTTGGTGGAGCAAAGGGAGGTATTCTTGCTAATCCAAATGAGGTTGACAGAGTATCGTGGATGAAATCATTTGCAAAAATGATCAAGCCATACTGTCCAACACAGTATATTGCTGCTACAGATATAGGTACGACTGAACTTGACATGGCAATTTTTGCACATGAAATAGGGGACATGCATGCTTGTACTGGAAAACCTGCGGAGCTTGGTGGGATTCCTCATGAACTAGGAACCACTGGTTATGAAGTAACTTCAGCACTAGAAGCAGCTATAGAGGTCCTTGAAGAATTAAAATCATTGCATGTATCAAAGAAACAAATTAAAGTTTCAATACAAGGCTTTGGAAATGTTGGTTCATTTACCGCCAAATTCCTAGACTCATCTGGAATCAAAGTAGTTGCCATAAGCGATATCTCTGGATTCATTTACAACAAGGATGGTCTGAATATTCCAAGACTGATGAAAGATATGAAGGGAAAAACTAAATTTTCAGATCTGAAAGGATACGATATCTATGATAAAGAAGGTATATTTGAGGTTGATTCAGATATTTTCATTCCAGCTGCCATAGGCGACGTCATAACTGATAAAACAGCATCAAAGCTGCTTGAACACAATGTAAAAATGGTTGTTGAAGCAGCGAACCTTCCAACCTTGCCAGATGCTGGCGAATATCTACACAAAAACGGGGTTTGGATTATTCCAGATTTTATTGCAAACACAGGAGGTGTAATAGGATCTTTTGTTGAATATCAGGGTAGGACAGAAAAAGAAGCTTTTGAGCTTATAAAATTCAAGATAGTAAAGGCTGTAAGAAACATACTTACTGAAGCCGTTGTGAGACAAGAGAATCCTAGAACTCTAGCAACAGAAATATCAAGACAGGTTATTTATCGAGCTATGGTGCTGAGAAAAGGCGCAATAAATGTTGCACGAGAGGCCTTTGAAAGACGCGATAATATATCAGTATAGATGACCTGCCAACTATTCAACAAATGATTGATTCAGTAGCATTGCCACTAAGTAATATGAATATGCATGTATCTAATCTTCCCGCCATTTGAATACTTTGACAGCGGCAACTAGCATGCCTAACGCAAGTACTGTAATGATAACTATGTTAACTGCCGCTTGACCATAGTTATTGTAGATCATCACTGCGTTGAGCCCTTCGATAACGTAGAACAGAGGAAGAGCATGAGCAATAATCTGAATGAATTTTGGCATGTAACTTATTGGAAAAAAAGTTCCTGATAAGAACATCATCGGAAAGATTATGACTTGTGCAATGATACTAGAGTTCTCCACGCTTTTTGCCACAATTCCAATGACCATCCCCAATGAAGCAAAGAACATGGGACCAAGAATGAGGAACGGGATGAGCCAGACTGATAAAAAGACATGTGCCCCAAAACCCAATGTACCTACACTAACCATTAGTATAAAAGAAATAACGCTGAGGAAAATATACCAGAGTATTTTTGAGAGAAGCCACTCTCCTCTGGACAGAGGGGTGAGTGAAAGTTGCTTGAAGATCTTGAGTTTCTTGTATAACGAGGAGACATTAACAAGAGAGAACATTGGACTAGTCAGAATGGTGAATCCGATCAGACCAGGGACCAAAAAGTCAATGTACGTGAGGGATTGTCCTTTCACTGTAGTTTGATACATGCCAACCACAGGAGAAGCACCAACGCGTCTGAGGTTAAACTCGTTTATGACAGCATTCACGGTACCACTTAGCACTGCGCTGGATAATGCAGTTGGATTTCCATAAACTGTCACATTTGTGCTCTTTCCTTTCATAAAATCTGCTGAGAAGTTTGGAGGTATGAACAGACCCTCGGAGGAGGAATGAGCAGCAAGATAAGAAGAGATGTTTTCCGAACTACTGATGGGAACAAGCTGAAGGTTGCTTATGTTCTTTAAGGCAGTCATAAATGGTCCAGAAATCTGACCGCTGTCCAGGTTCTGTACATAGACTCTTATAGACCCAGAAGATCCTCCTAAAAAGATGGTGCCAAATGTGATTATCAAGATCACTGGAAATATAATTGCAAAGAACAGCCCGACTCTATCTCTCAAATATATACGGCCAAAAAAGAAGAAATCAGCTAATATCCTTGAGAGATTAATCATGTTCTTTCATCGTTAGCTCTCCGTGTTCTCCCAAAAAGCCGCCCACCAGTTTGACGAAGACGTCCTCCAAGCTATCACGCCTTATTTGGAAGTGTCTCCAGGGAAGACCCGATTCTTCTATTGTAGCTAGAGCAATGTAAGCATCGTGTTTTTGGTCAAGTGATATACTAATTAATCCAGCATTGTAGTTTACATTGAGTGCAGTCTTGTTCTTTAGGTACTTCGCCAACTGCTCACTCCCACGGAGATATAGGCGCTCTCTTGATCCAAAGGAAGTGATGATCTCATCGCTTGTCCCGATGGCAATTATTCGACCATGATCCATGATCGCAACACGATCTGAGAGGCTCTCTGCTTCTTCTAGATAGTGTGTTGTAAGTATGATAGTCTTACCACCAGTCTTGAATTTCCTTATCACGTCCCAAACAGCTCGCCTTGCAGTGGGATCGAGGCCTGTTGTAGGTTCGTCTAAAAAGAGTAGCTCAGGAGAATTCACTAGAGCTAGAGCTAATCCCAACTTTTGCTTCTGACCTCCAGAGAGCTTTTCAAACAAAATGTTGGCGGAGTCTTCTAGCAAAACCTCTTTTAGTATTCTATCTGTGTCAACCTTAACACCAAAGATCTTTGCATAGTATTTTACAGCCTCGCTTGGGGTTGACTTGTCTACGAAAGTAAAATGCTGGGGTATGACTCCAACTTGCCGGTGTAACAACTCACCGTTTTGCCAAGGATCGCATCCAAGGACATTCACATCACCTTCATCTTTCCTCCTGAGCCCTTCCAATATTTCTATGAGAGTAGTCTTTCCCGCTCCATTTGGACCTAGGAGAGAGAAGATCTCGCCACTCGTAAGGGAAAAAGAAACATCATCTACAGCTCGTAATGAACCATACATCTTCGTTACATGAAAAATCTCTATAGGATTCAATGTAGTCTCTGAGTGCAAATCAATCGAATTAACACTGCATTATCAAGCAGTTCAATGCTTCTTCCATTATTGCCGATCATAAGACTGTCTTAAAGATCTTGATAGTTTAATACCATGTTTAATATCAAATACTATCATAATAAACATTATCATAATGTAACTTTCGTATATTAAGAGATTATGATCGGCTCTACTTCGCGGCAAATTTTAAACCAAGAAGTTGAATATGTGGATGATCTTATCCAAAGAGAAGCTGAGAAGTAAGAGTCCTTGGATGTACATCTTTTTGATAGTCTAGCGCCTTCCCAGCTTCATCTAAGAGTATTGGATTAGTTCAGAAAACTTGATTAGTTGGCATTTCTTGCGTTTTCTCTTCCAGCTCTTCTTCTAGCTGATCTTTGTCTTCATCATAATCAGGCTCGTTTGATTCTTTGTCATCTTCACTGCTATTACTAGATGACTTTAGCTTCTCATTGTCTTTGGATTTACCAAATACAAACCTAATAGCATCGTCAACTACTGTAGCATTAGTTAATAGATCAAGCTTCATTGAATAGCACCCTTTTGCTAATGACATTGCGTGTATCTTTTCTCTCTTGTCTTCTGTTTGCTGTGCTGCGTTCCATGCTTCTTTTGTTATTGCAGTGAGTCCAACAAGACATTTTTCATATTCTTCTGGCAGTAGTTCGTCGATGTACCGCTTGATATTATCTTTAGCCTGCTGCCTTAGAATGAAGAGATCTTTGTTAACAGTACCATTTGATACTTTGAGCATCTGTGCTATTTCTCTCTGGCTATGTCCCTTGCTGCTAAGTTCTAGGACTTTGCTTCTACGCCAATCTATTCTGTCTTTTTCTTTTTCCTTTTCCTTGTCATTATTATTTACATGTTCAACTTCCGTGCTCAAATGTTCAATATCACCGTGCTTGTTATAGAGCAGTGTTCATTGCCTATACTTAGAAGGTAACGCCAGTTTTGCCTGTTCAATAATGATTATTCGTGTAAGTTAGCTTTAACCGTTTTTATAAGAAATAGCTCTATCTTCGACTTGGCAATGCTACCGCGAGGTTAATTTAGAGACAGAAAATCTTATTCAGGTCGATAAACAGTCCGAAGCTTACAGTAATAAAGGGATTAAAAGATAGAAAACATCATAAATCCTCATTCTATGACGGTTGTGTGCAGATGAAGATCATGCTTCTACTCACTAGTATTTCTTATCAATGGATTATATCTCCTTGACTACTGCTAACAGATCAATCCTCTATTTCTTCACTTCTTAGTATTTTTTCTTGTCTTTCGGCCTGCTGGTGTTCTTTGAGCGACTCGACTGTATCGAATGCCTGCCCACATTCTTGACATATTTTAGGCTCTTGACGGGAAGACATCTGTTAGGTTACTATAATGTAAACTATGCATATTTACTTTAAACTATTTGATGCTATACTTTTCTTAACTATAATTTACTATGTGTTTCTCTTCTAGAAGCATTTAATATCTGTTTTTCAGGACTTTTTCCTGCAACATACCAAGTAGTAGGTTTTGCAAAGATCTTGCCTCTAT
>JBKPMK010000447.1:0-1733 GCA_046732115.1 Thermoproteota archaeon | reverse complement strand
TTGTAGTGAGTTGATAATCTCTTTTTGTGATTCTAAAAAGTTATCAGCTATTTCTCTAGCAGTTTGAATGGTTTGTTCTTGGTATTCATTAGCAGCTTGAGTATAACGTGGAATATCTTTTCTTGCTTCATCTGTTGCTCTTCTAATGTTGTTTCTGGTTTCGTCTAATGCTCTATTAACGGAATGCTGTTGGTCTCGTTGTACTTGGGATGTATTAGTCGATGTGGTGGTTGTCGTTGTCGCTGTGTTTAATTCATCTTTTTCTCTTCTTTGTTCTTTCGTCGACATGTACAATCATAACGATCAACATCTATATAAATCATGGTATTTGATGGTATTAAATACCTTCAAAGACCGTAAACTAACAGAAATAAGCACAGCATTATCTAGCAAATTCGCCGAACACCGCGTAAAGGAAATCCAAAAGGCGGCTCGACAAGTTGGGCAGGTGATATCTGCTACTAATACTATAATAATTGCATAAACATAAACGATTATAAAAAGACAAACAGACTCAAAGCAACCTCATAAATGTAGGCTCCATAATAACAATACAAATACTAAAAACCACCTATTATTGTTATGATAAATGCTATTTCGAAATGGCATTGGTATACAAGATATCAGCTGTTACACTATCAATAAGGAATATGCAAAGATCATGCAAGTTTTATTCTAGGATTCCGGGTTTTAGGGTTATATATGGAGGATCAAAAAACGATTCGTTTACAACGTTCGAAATTGGAGCTCCATCTACCAAACAACAAAGAAGACAGCTCAAAGTTAGGAATGCAGTAACTTCACGTCTTAATTTGAAATTGCTAAACGAGCACAGCAACAATAAGACAAAACTTCGTTTTGAAAAGAACATGACTTCCAGTAGGATAATATTTTGCACCGATGACGTAGATAAACTATATTATCAATTGAAATATGATAAATATATTGGCAAATCAATAACCTTTGAAAATGAACCGGCTGATGCTCCATGGGGAGAAAGGTTTTTTCATATTCGAGATCCAGATGACTACAGATTGTCATTTGCTCAACCAATCAGATATGATACAAGGCCTAAGGGCAATTACCAAGCGTGAGATAGTCACGTAGTTGATCTAACTGAGAGTAATCTAAAGTAATTGGAGTACGTATAGTACATATATGAAGAAAAAGGAACAGCAGGGGATCAAAAAGATGACAGTAGTTCTTTGGCGCGAAGGATGGCTGAAGCCGTTATCTGATATTGATATTGGATCAGAGATTTGCAAACTGTGTGGAAAGAAATTTAATGACAATGACTTTGTCACGTGCTGTGAATTTTGTGAAATAGGAATAATGCATAGCCTATGTGCAGATAATCATATTTTAAGTAATCACAGTAGCGAAATCATGAAAAAAATAGAAGCTCAACGCGATAGGCGTTTGCACGACTACCAGTAAATTATGTCGGAGTTAATTATATGACTATAAACTGCATATACTAGCTCTTCAACAGGATTATCACAACTTTTGGTGATAATATTATCGGAGCAGAGACTTTCTGCAAATACAATATTGCCTGTTGATATCTGAAGCATGTTTTGAAATTTATATTCTTGTTGGTTTTTATTATATTAACCCTAAGTTGTTGACATCCGATAGTAATTCATGGAAGATGTTTCGAGGGAGTCCTAGGCGAACAGGAGTGTCAGGATCGAGGATTTCACGTAGACCATTGCTTCTATGGGTAACTGAAA
>JBKPMK010000446.1:0-1737 GCA_046732115.1 Thermoproteota archaeon | reverse complement strand
AATGTTAACGGTATCATGTAGAGATGTAGGAATGGACTGTGATTATGTATGCAAAGGTGAAACAGAAGAAGAAATTATGAAAAATGCAGAACAACATGCAGTACAGGACCATCATTATAAAGCAGAAGATATAATGACCCCAGAACTGCAGCAGAAAATAAAGTCACATATCAAAAGATCCTAAAAGAGCTCTTTATACTTAGCTTAAACACTGCAAGACAATCTTTAATGTACAATACGTTATATTAGCTAAAAATGATAACTTCGGGAAAGCATACATGAGATCCTATATTAGCCAGAGGAATAACTTATAGTCAAACAAGCAAGAAGATTTTATGCAATTACTATTATATTTTGTTGAGGATACAAAAGATAATGACAGACATAGCAAAGAAAATAAAGAACACGTTTCAAGATTCCGAAGCAAAACTGAAGACTGAGGAAGATCATGCAGAAGGAAAACCAAGTTCTGAAACACTAAACAAGGCCAAAGTTAAAACAAGAGATGCTTTAACATAACCTGTTTTTTATACTATTCTGGTAATTTTTCAGTAGGCTTTTGTTACATATAGTAGAGGAATATGATTTTCATCACAGATTCAGTTAGCGTCAATCTAAAAATATGAAATTGAACTGAGACTAAGACTTTGCTTTCTCATCATCAGTTGCTGTTTTAGTTTCCTGTACTTTCTCTAGATGCCTTGTACCATCCTCATCTGATGAGTATATGTCATCCTTGTCAATACCTCTTGATTTTGCTGACGAGGTTCCAGAACTAACTAGTTTTGATACATCTTCAGTATTGCTTGTTGTCGCTATATCTCTATCCAGTTCTTTGGTTATACTTGCTTCTGTCTTTGGGTTTAGTAGCTTTCCATTGTCTGCCGATATTCCGGTAGTATATGAAATTACATCCTCTGGTTTAGTTGTTCCTTTCACAATATCTGCTGCAGTTACTCCTCCATCATCAGGACTTCTTATTCCTTTGACAATGCTTGTTCTTGATACATCTCCAGTATCCAGTATCTTTTTGTCCTTATCTCCGACGTTTGTTGTCACTTCTATTGAAGATGCATCTTGAGAACTATCAGCCTGAGAAGGGGGAATTCCTCTTTTTTTATCTCTATTATCATTATTCATATTTGTATGTCACATATACTGGTCATTAAATTATTAAAAGCAAGCTAATAATACGTAGCACATCCACTGAGTGTGTCCGCAGAAATATGGATGATATCTTTTATTTATGGGATTCACATAAGCCCTCTTCAATGCCACAATCATCCATAAAGTTTTAGTATATTCTCTAACACTAAACTCTCATTTTTTATAGGGTACTTGTCTTATGCTTTTCAAGATTATGGCGGTCAAGATCTTCTCTAGAATTAAATGTGACGTTGCATATCTCACACTCAAATGGACCAGTTATTTGTGATGACATTCTTATAACTCATATAATCTACATCCTATTTACACCTTAGCATAAAAATAGGGTTTCCATATTTTAATACACTTTGAACTGTGATTCACTGTTACTTGGTTGGATAGATGCTGGTCGAGAACTTTGTTTTCCCTTAGTACCGCTTAGCTTCGGGATTTTCTCATAAAAAGAGAAACTTTTCTCAATATAGGTACATTTGAATCCGTTCACGATGCCATACAAGAAGATAAAGCGCTTGGAGCACTTATTAAAAAAAGAGGATATAACATGAAACTTGTAACATTAAAGGAAATGGC
>JBKPMK010000445.1:0-3141 GCA_046732115.1 Thermoproteota archaeon | reverse complement strand
ATACCAAGGTTGTGCTAGAAACTGCCCTAACCATTGGTACGTCTTCGGTTGCTGGATTTTTATTGGAATTGCTAGTTGCTTATAGAGAAAAGAGAATAACTCATCGCTAATTTTAGATACTCTAGCTTGTGCAGGCCAGTTAGCTTAAAATACCTTCTCTGGCATCGTTTTCTTCAATCAACAGCTTGAACGCCTCTGAAAAATACAAGGCCAATTTAAGGATATTCATGTCAAAATATGATGAAATAAAAAGCGAATACAGAGGAGAATTCATTGCGATAATTGATGGAGAAATCATTGGAGATGCCAGTAGTGAAGCCTTGTTAGAAAAGATCCGACAAAAGGTTGAAGACAATGATATAGATTCTGTATTTCAAACCTACATATCAAAAACTGACGATATAATATGGTGATTTTCTATGACAGAGATAGGTTTCCATTGTCATTCATCAGGCTCTTAAGTTACAGCTCACGTGATGCGAATTTTCACATTATATAGTAGTAGATGTTATTGAAGTGAGCAATAAACAAGAGCAATAGTTTCTATATTTGACTACAAAAGGATGGAAAACTGGAAGAGAGCATAGGATAGAAATATGGTTTGTATCTTATGCTGATAAATATTATACAATGTCAGAACATAGAGAAAAAGCTCATTGGGTTCAAAATATCATTCACAATTCAAGAGTTATGTTTACTGTAAACTCCAAGTCATTTGAAGGTATTGCTCAAATCGTTGATAAAAACACTGACTCTAAACTAGCTGACTAAGTATCTAGTCTTATGCACACAAAGTATGGATGGAGCGATGGTTTGATTGTACAGCTGAGTATTAGATAAGGGTCTTTGGCTTCCCCGAATTCGCAACTGCGGGGCGGCATGTATTACTTATCTAACTACCAACTTTGTATATATTGTTCTCCACAAAGTTATTCAGCTTTATCAACCGATCTTCTGTTATTACATGATTACGTAGATTCATTAGAGCCATTATAAGTTGGCTACGGCTTGAGCAGAATTCGTTGATTGCATATTTCTGCATGTACGGTGAAGACAATTTCTTTTTGCCAACATGCATAGCCTCAATTATCCCTGCCAAAGGAACAGTATCTTTATGCTTATCTAACAAATTTGTGAGTATGGTACAATTCTTCCCAAGCACCTTAATGAGAATCTTGGCTTAAGAATTCACGCAATATTTCACAAACAATAGCTGGCTTCTCTGCAAATGGTGCATGTCCTGCATCTTCTATTATTTCAAAATAAGCATTTCTAATTGTTTCTGTAAATGGCTTTGAGTATTTAAGTGGTATTAGGTTATCGCATCTTCCCCAGATAATTGATGTTCGTACATCCTGAAGCTTCCTTAATCTATCTAATCCAATCTGTGTTTTTGTACTATTATGGAAGGCTGATTCAAAGGCATGTTTTGCTCCTGGCATATTAATTCTCTTTATGAAAACATCTATCAATATTGGCAAGACCCTCCAACGTTGAGCAGCCAATTGTTCAAATACTGTCTTCAGCTTTTCATATGATGCACTAATTGCAGCATCTAGATACTGCTGTAACAGTAGAGTAGGTTTATCAAGCATTCCAGAAGAGTCTATAAGCACCAAGCTTTCTATCATATTGGGATTTTCTATAGCCAATTCTGCTGCAATATAACCGCCTAAAGAATGACCGATAATCGTTGTCTTGCCATCATCAATCCTAATTGCATGCATAAAGTCTAATACAAATTCCCTAAATTTACCAATATTGTAATTTAGATTAGGTCTATCGCTTCCACCAAAACCTATTAAATCAACAGATATTGAGTGAAAATACCTTGACAATGCTTCTGGAATATCTCCCCATCTATCTGATGAAGAGCCAAGACCATGCAGAAACAATAGATGTTTTGGTGCTTGACTTTTTCCATATTCATTGTATCTAATGTTAAAGTTATTTATATTTACGTTGAGATCGGCCAATATGTATTCTTAAAGTTTAGAATCTTAATAGGTTATTTATTTTGTATCTCTTCATGTAACAAGAGGCTAACATTTGATATTCTCAAAAGATTAAATGATTTTGAGTTTATAGAAGAAATAACAGATGACTGGTTTGTCTTTGAACTCTTCTTCCTCTCTGTGTATGATGTTAGATGTTGTATGGTTTCGCTACAAATGAGGAGTTCGGGGGCAGCATATGTTTACTTTTCAATTACTGCTAGATTTCATATCGATATTATATCCATTATTCTCCAAAAAGTTGTTGAGGTATAAGATACGATCTTCTGTTATCCCGCGACTTTGTAAATTGAGCATAGCCCTCATAGCTTTATTTCGATTTGTGTAAATTCCATCAACCATAATTAACTGTTGAGATAGCCTAGATATCTCTCTCTTCATTCCACCTATTTTGTCATAGTCTCTTATTTCGTTGAGTAGACGTGAAGCCGCGACAGAAGGAGGTAAATTATATTGCTTTGCAATTTGATTTACAGCATTGTCAAAAACCAATAGCTCCTTTATATCAATATTCATGGCTCTGATTTTCTGAGCTAGCGGAAGTACATTGTTACACTCCTTTACTTGCTCTGATAATATTTCACAATGGTGTTTCAATTTCTCTTCTTTATTTTTTAGTCGTTTTATTTTACGTAGATTCCCTACAATTTTTTTACCATCAAATCCGTGGGATCCGTAGTCAATAGTGGAATAACAGGCTGAGTATATAATTACAATATTCTAGTTATCCTCTCTGCTACACGTGTCGATTCATTTGCTACGTTTTCTTCTTAACTATACCAAAAAGTAAGATGTAGCCACACCTAGGGCATTCTTGAGACTTTAACAATGTTTTTAACCCATTGATGGTTGTTTTGCTAAGAAGTTCGCTGTCACATTCTACACAATAATACCTTAAAATGCGATTTACCATGAGAAATCTCAATCATAAATAGTACCTAATAAACTGCCTTGCTCTTGTACACAAAATTATTTTCTGCTTTTTTTGTACGGTGTGCTTTAGGAAAATTACTTATTAATACTTCTCCTATGCCGCTGCGTCTGATTCCCTTTTGTATCAATGAGTGAATGTATGCGCATTCTCTTTAGCTAATACAGGAATTGTTATTTCATCGCCATTCCGTCT
>JBKPMK010000444.1:0-4069 GCA_046732115.1 Thermoproteota archaeon | reverse complement strand
GACTTTTACCAAAGCCAGTTGGTGCCTCTAGAAAAATGTGCTTGAATCCAGATTTTAAAGCCTGTTCAATTTCTGAAAGTATTTTCTGCTGTTTTTCTCTCATAGTGGAGAGTGGAAAATAACTTTGTAAGGACATAGTCTATAGGCGATTACTAGTCTAGTTGGTATATGTAATTAAAACTTACCAATATCAAAATCTCGTTGTGGCTGTAGTAATATTTCAATATACAGAGATAGATACAGCGTATGATAATGCATTTATAGATTAGCCTACGTTAAAACGAAGATATAGTTGGAGGTTGACACACACCACACTAACTAAGAGATGAAAAAGCGTAAATCGGAGATATAATAGGTGGTTGACTAAACTAACTTATTACTATACGTGAATCCTGCAATTAAAACTACTACAGGCTTAGCTTTGATAGATAGATATGCTATACATAATAGTAAATCTGATGTATGGAAATATTGTCATTAGGTAATAGTATAACATAGGGAATGTTAATCACCTATGATTGAAGTATACCATATCATATCTTCGAAAAGCCATTAAGCCTATACTAACTAATGAACATACAAGGATCAGTGAATTTTTGCAGGGACAAGGTTAAATCCAATTCGTAAGTAAGGCCAAGGTTCTTGCACATATATCCTATGCTATTCAAACCTACTATTTGTTTATAGTTGGCAAACTAAATGAAAATGTTGCTCCCCTTCCCTCTTTATTATTTTCAGCCCATATCTTACCGCCATGAGCTTCTACAATACTTTTTGAAATAAATAAACCTAATCCAGTCCCTCTTTCTGATTTTGTAGCAAACTTTGTGAAGAGTCTTGACATTATTTCTGGAGCTATTCCAATACCTTTGTCTTTTGTGCTCACGATGACTCCTTTATTATTTTCATCATTCTCATGTTTCTCTAAAGTAACAGATATAATACTTTGTTCTTCACCTTTTTCTCCTTGTGTAAACTTGATAGCATTATTTAATAAATTATAAATAACCTGAGTTATTCTTGTCTTGTCTGCTTCTATAAAAATAACTTCCTTTGAGACTAATGCCAATCTTATGCTATCATCATATTGTTTCAACTGACTTTTACAATCGGCTATAGCGTTTAATACTATTTCACGTAAGTTGAATTGTTCCGCATTCATACATATATCGATTCTTTTCGTTGCACTGGAGAAAAATTGTACTTCTGTATTTATTACATTGTCAATACCATGTATTAGCTCAGTTGTCCCTTCAGAGATTGTATTTGACGATGATGATGGAGCAGATGTTGATTCTGACAAAGAACCAATTCAAAAAATTGTACCAATTCTCTCCATAAAAACAGTCATGGAAAAATATTCTAAAGATTCTATTCATTTCTATGTTCGAAACGAATATGGGTATGAGATAATGCTACCGTATATAGTGTAAAAGTAAAAATTTACAAGGGTATAGAACACAATGTGATTTCTTTGACGTACTCATACCCAATGACAATAATCCCAAACCTGGTACGTGCAGAGCTCTCGTCGACTGCTTTTCTGCAGTCCTAGGACCACCTAAGCCTAGTGCACATGAGGTATGTCTTAAGTAAGCGTGCTAAATCCTATAAAAGTATCATATAATTACAATACAGACTGGACATATCATTTTATAATAACCAAATCCTCTGCAGCTAAGTAATCACAAATCTGTAGGTGCGTGATATTAGTCTACCAATCAGTCATAAACAGTTTGTATAAATAACAACCAAGCTATATTAGAACATAATAGTCGCCTATTGCATGATATATCAGAAATTATGAAAAAATTACTGTCATGCCGTGAAGTTTGGTGCTATGACGACTGCGGCTATATCGTAGCAGAAGAAACTGAAGATGATGTTGTGAAAAGTGCTGCAGAACATGGTATTAAAAAACATGGTAAGCCAAAAAAGGATCTGGTAAAGTTGAGGGAAAAACTCAAAGGATTCATTTATACTGTAAACTGATTATAGATGTCCTCAAAAAATAATCAAGAAAAGATGCTTCAAACCGTTATGTGGCTAAGCTATCTGAAAATAAAATGATGTAGCAGTGGATAACATAAATTCGAGGACATCACAAACAATGAAGAGAATTCTTGTAGTGGATGATGAACCTGACGTTAGTCTATCATTAAAAGTAACTTTAGAAGAAAATGGCTTTCAAGCTAATGCATTTGATGATCCCGTTATAGCCTTAGACAAATTCCGAAAAGGAGCATATGATCTGTTAATTTTAGATATTAAAATGCCAAAAATGCATGGCTTTGAGTTATATAGAGAGATAAGAAAGATTGATAATCACATTAAAATATGTTTTCTAACAGCAGGAGAAATGTACTATGGAGCATATGCTGATATTTTCAATGAAAATCAGTTTATCCGAAAACCAATAGAGAATAAAGAATTAGTAAACAAGGTAAATGAGATAATCAATTCATAATAGTAATTGTTGATGTCTTGAAGAGGATAGCGATGTAACGATAATATGAACAAAGGTGGATTTTGTAAGATATTGCTATTTAAGATAGAAGAATTGTCAGTTACAACAGATATTTAGTTCTTTATTATCTGTTCCGATTCTATCCGCGACTTATCGTCTAACTTGACCAACTACAACAAAGACACCATCGTAAGGCTAAAAAGTCTAACATTACTGTGTTGACACTTTTGGTAAAACAGTGCATTATGGATGATTCATTTAGCAGCTCGATACGTTTTGATTGTTATTACAACAGTATCATCTAGACGAGTTGTTCAGCAATAGGTTCTTTTGTAGTATAATCTCTACTAACTTTTTAGTTGACTTTTAATTTGTCTTTTTCTATTTTTGTACATCTAATGCATACAACGTGGTCATATTATCTGCTAATACAGCAAGGCTGGCCCAACATAACACTTGCTATCATAACATGTTATCCAATATGTTATAGAAAAATCTTTTCATTCCTACACAGTTGTTTTTATTCTATTTTCGTACATGATCTTGATATTCGTCATAATCAGGTCATTTGAAGACTTTGATGACACATCTCTGCATTTGTTTGTAACAATCCTTCATTATAGGAATTTGAAACTACAGCTACAACTTAGCTCATCCTAAATCTTGGCAATAACGTCTGAATCAAAAAGTCTTACTGAAATATTATTCAATCCTATGAAATTCAGTATAAAGTGTTTAACACCAATATCTAAATATTTTCTAATGCCTTGTAATACCTTTTCAGGTGTTCCTATCATGACGCTGTCAACTAGGTATTGAGAATACTCTTTCATACTTTTATCTTCTCTTTTGCTTTGTATAAGTACTTCATTTACTTGCTCTTCTGATTCCCTTATTATACAAGGCAACACTACAGAGTATTCTATATCTTTCTTGTAGTCCCTTGCAATCGAGCTGCAATATTCCTTTAAGATGGAGATCTTTCTTTTCATTTCCTCAGGGGAACCAAAGAAGAGATTGTATCTGTTAGCATGTTTTGCTACAACTTTAAGCAAATATTTTTCACCCGATCCTCCAACCATTATCAATGGATGAGGCTTTTGGATTGGTTTTGGATTGCATATCGCATCTTTTATTTTATAGTATTTCCCTTCAAATGATGCATATTTTTCTGTCCACATTGCTTTGATTATACTTATTGATTCATCAAGTTGTGCAATTCTTATTCTATCTGACAGAAAATCATATCCATATGCTAGATATTCTTGCTCATACCATCCTGCACCAATTCCTAGCTCTACTCTACCATTACTTATGATATCCAAAGTTGACAACATTTTTGCTAGCAATGCTGGATTTCGATAAGAGTTACATACAACTATTTGTCCTATCTTTACTTTTTTTGTAATTGCTGCTAGAGAAGACAATAAAATAAAGCATTCAAAGATATTTTTTTCTACATCATCTTTATAGTGAGGAACAAGATGATCATAAGCATAAATTGAATCAAAGTTCAAATTATCCGCTGCTGTGGCAACAGACTTTGAGAATTCATATTGGCTAACAGGATTATTTTCTTGGTCTGATGGGAGATCACCTCTT
>JBKPMK010000443.1:0-2536 GCA_046732115.1 Thermoproteota archaeon | reverse complement strand
TAATAATAGTAAATCAGGTACGTTAAATCAAGTAAAAGTAATTGTAAACTATACCGTAATGGACCCATCCGTTATGAATCGAAATATGAACACAGTTATGCATGTTCATGCATCCAATGGGACATTAATAAAGAGAAGTTCGCATGGAGACGGTCTTATCATTAATGCTGCTACAGGTCAATCTCAGCTTGCAACCAGTATAACTGATAATAGAGTAAAAGATGTCAGAGCATTTGTATTTTTCACTAACGCAGAAAGAAACCAGAATTTTTCAAATCCAGTAAATGTTAACCTCACACTTGGGCAGAGAATCCCAGAATAACAACCACTATGAGAATTTGTAAGTCCATATTAGCAGCTATGGAAACGAATGATCTTACCTTATTGTCTTAGCACTTCTTTTAATTTAATGAAAAGATAATAAAATATCCTAATTCATACATACATCTTACCTCCCCTTGTTGAAATCCATAAAGCTAAGTTACTTGATATCTATAGTGGTATTGGTACCAGCAGCGACTTAACTAAACGTGAGAAATGCAACAAGTCATCTTTATCTGAAAGTAATCTGAAAGCTGCATAGATGGTGAGATAACATCAATTGGGAACACCCATGGGATTTAGAAGAATAACACGAAGAGTTATTGGAGCCATAATAATAGCAGTAATTACTCTGATACTCATAGTGTCTATTATAGTATTTCTTGCACATGCATTGGTTCCTATTCTTGTGAGAGTAATTATAATAGTAATAATCATTGATGCAGGTATTTTGATATATGCAACGTTGAAGTTTAAAGAAAAAGAAACATGACAACAATGACTTGCTACTAGGTTTGTATAATATTTTTCAAGGTCAGGATTTCAGCAGTAGGATCGTTTGGAGACTTTTTGCATCCTTCATATTTGGAATAGAAGATTTTCAAGAACCAAAGAGAGCGAGCGTAAAGTTTCAATCACGGGGAGTTAGAAGTTATGTAAAAGTAGGAAAAAATATCGGAGGCATGGCTTGAACCTATAAGAAATCCAGTAACAGGCAAAGTGCATAGAACTATTATTGAGATACCTGAAGCCTTTGAATCAAGCAGGATGGAACAGGCATCTATGAAGAAACTTGTTGCAGATGATGGTTACCTTAGCTTTCGATATGAAGGAACTTATGTCAGTTTTTCAGAAAATACATGGAATGGATCATGAATAAATAAATAAACACTATCAGATACAAAGAGCTTGCGAAGATGATCATAACAATAGCGTGGCAGGCATAAGACACAAAAAGCAGCATAGTTCTGAAGCACAAGAATGGTTTTTTTAGTTTGATGAACCATCCTAATCAATTCGAAGAATGGAGATACACAGACAACATAGACGCCTACAACAGCATAATTGACGCATTTGAAAACTGTGTGAGCAGATACCTGCTACAGATTGATATGGAGGTGCTAGAATCCAAAGTGGACTGAACAAGTCAAAAAAGAAACTGGCAAAAACTCAGATTGAACATGACAAGTTAATGAAATACAAGGCTAGGACTGCAATAAGCAAATGACACTATAACGGCTAGCTAACCTATTTATCATTGTCATAGGAAGGCCAATCTCTTGTCATGTGATATAGAGTAATATCCTCTAGTGTAGTATTAACGTGCTTTGATAGTGTAAGACAATACATGGTCTGTATATTCATCCATAATTAGCTCATGATGCACTTAATAAAACAGAAGAGATTGCAAAAGCAACAAAAGAAAATCCAGAGAAATTCAAGGTTAAATGGCTCTTCTTACTGGCATCGTGTTTATCAATAGTATTATCGTTATTGCTGTGTCCCCTAGGCTCATAGTAACTGTCATCCTCTGTTATATCATAATTATAATCATAAGCAAAATCATATCCACCAACACCTGATGCAATCCTTTCAGGTAACTTTGCTGTGTGTACTATAGTTTCATGCTTACCGTCTAGATTATAAACGACTCTTTTATCGATAACCTTACTCATTTATTGTAATAGTACCTTCTATTATGATAAGGTCAATTTGTTATTATATTTTCAAACATAATCTTATACTATATTATTCTGTATCGGATCCAAACAATGCTCAGAAGGCAACAGATATCTACTATTCTAGTCATCATCATAAAACAGCCAGTCTCTTATAAGTTTTCTTCTTATATCCTGTATTCTTCCTTGAACCCATTCTAGTGTTAAAGTTCTACCGCTTTCAAGAAAGTATTGACTAAGGTCTCAACCATTGTTTGATAAAATTTACTCTGTAAGAGCAGAAACTGTCAATAGGTCTGTTTTGTTAATTGAAAGCAATTTACGATTATGACAGTCATTGGTTGTGTTTTTGGTCTTTTTGCTATCGTTGCTTATTTTTATATCTTCTTTACCATTTATGACTTCAATACACTTATCAAACCTCGGAAGAATCATTCTATGACATGACATGGAAGGTTTGTTATCCTTATTATTAATTAATGGATCCCCATATATTATGACTACATAGATAGCAGAACGGAAAACAAGAGTAACAA
>JBKPMK010000442.1:0-3113 GCA_046732115.1 Thermoproteota archaeon | reverse complement strand
CTCTGATCTGTTGTAGCCTTTTTCCTTGGAGGATTAATCTCATCGATACTTTTTGCCAACTGTAAAAGCTTTGAATTGGATAATACTTTGTTGATTTCTCCTATATCCGCTTCCGATCTGAGTACTATCCCCCTCTTTTTTGAAGGGGAGCCAGTAGAGTCCACAGGATTTATTTCAATAGCTAACGTCGCTGCTCTTCCTTTGAATGCTGGCAACTTTAGAATAAATACACCCGGCAAACTAGTCGGTTTTCTTTCCCAATCGGTACCATCATTAAGAAATCCGAACAGTTTTTCATCCATACTCATTTTCCAGATCTATAGAAAGTTAATAATTTTATAGGTATAAAAAGATAACATAAAAGCTAACCGGTGTCGGTCCTCACATAATAGAATAGAATTGGACCTTAATTTACCTTTTAGAGTAATGCGCGATTCGATAACTAAACATTTAAGAACGCTATCACGAATGAGTTCTACATATCATACAGAATTTCAAAAATTAATATTGCTTTTAGGACAAATAGTGGTTAGTAATACAAGCTATGTTAAACAAAAGAAAAACTGAGTGTATAACTCTGAACACTATAACAAAGCTGGAACGACAGACATCTGAGCCAAAGGCAAAATGCTTAGGAGAAGTTGCAAACTCTAGTATTTTTGCCTTTAAACAGAATTTAACTTTACCAAGTACGGTGACGTCGAGCATTAGTGTAAAAAAGAAACGTAAAATTGCACATTATAGTTATAAGAAATTCCATTAGCCATAAGGTATGCTGCCAGCTCAACTGCTCAGGGCCAAAATAAAGAATAAGGGAAAAAACATAGAGCCACTCTTTTGCAATAATACAACTGGTACTGATTCAGCGAATGGTGATGAAATTCATTTAGCGGCAAAGTTAATAGAAGAGTTCAATGAATCCTGGAAAAATAATGAAAGGAATGGAATCCTTTCTGAAAGAGTAAACTTGCTCGAAGAACATTACCGAGACTTCAAGCTGGTAAGAGCCCTATACACATTACTTCAGCGACGATGTATTTTTGGTCCAAACAAAAAAACTCACACAGAAACAGGCGATAACAGTACAACAAAAAATGTAATCAATGGTTTGGTCAGCAAGAAGGTACCAGGCTCATCGGACTTGCCCATTGATCCGTTTTATATTAGGAGGCAGTTATTTGAAGAATCATCCAAGCGCGGTTTTGCGCTAACTGATTTAGAAAGGGCAGAGATTGTGGATCTGGTGGCGTTACGACTAGGACTCAATACAACCACCATTGCTGAAAATATGTGGAGTGATCTAGAGGACAATATGGTTATAGTGCATTTCTTTAGTCTTAGTCCAAAGGAATTGATAGGATGGTACAATCTTTCACTTGTTCAAACTATGCTTTTTAACTGCACTCACTTAGAATTCTCCGTAAGCGGAGGAATTCACTGGAAGCATGTTTTGAGGGACCTGAAGAGATTAGGACTAATGTACTATCTTGAGCAACGACAAAAAATACCCGCTGACCAGCGAATACGTTATGAAAACAAGAGAGTACAAAAAAATGACAACTCTGCACCCCAAGAAAAAGACGAAGCTAAGATAGTGTGCGCCGTTAGCGGGCCTTTGAGCATATTCAAATTGACCGATAGGTATGGAACGTCAATCGCAAAGCTTATCCCTTCTATAGTCTCTGCTGGTGAATGGTTTATCAAAGCATGGATAGTAAGAAAGAATTTTGTTTCAGGCAAGAAAATATATGAATTTGAACTATCCCATGATAGATCTCCTTTGTTGTTATGCGAACCTTTTCGAAAAGAGTCTAAAATAACGAATGTGAATGAACAGTTTACTAGTCGTCAGATATACGTTACTAGTAGTACACTTTATGACAGTAAGGTTGAAGAAAACTTTGCTAAAAGATTTACACAATCTGATAATGGGTGGGCTTTAACAAGGGAGCCCGATCCAATTGTCCTATCTGACGGCAAAGCATTGATCCCAGACTTTATGTTTGAAAAATATGGTAAAAAGATTTACTTTGAAATAGTAGGATTCTGGACAATAGACTACCTTCAAAAGAAGCTAGAGAAAATAAGAGACATATCGGCTACACAAAAACCTAATAGACTCGAATTCCTAATGGCTGTAAATAGTGACTACTACGCGGCTTCTAGCAACACTACCAGCTCCAAACAACGACCAGGTATTTTTCAGCTTTCCAGTTTTATCGAGAAGAACCATTTGATAACGTACAAGGGTAATAATATACCACTCAAACCTATCTTAGAATATTTAAAACATGTCGAACAAATACTTGAAGAAGAAATAGCAATGGGTCACTCTGACCAGCTATTAGAAGAGCTTGACCAAATTAATGAAAGATTTTATTCGGATAATATGCTGATATCAATCGAGGAAATCGCCAAAAAATACGACGTACCAGCGGAAGCTGTTCTAAGAGTTATACAGTCGAAGTTTAGGATAGAAGCAAAGACGAATGACAATTTTGGCAAAGACGAGAAGACCAAGTTCATACTAGTAGGCAGATTTTTAATCCCTCTAATAAAGGCAAATAACTTAAGATCGATATTAGAAACAAATAGAATAACAAAATATAATCAGGCAAGTTTACTTTTTACCGATTATGGAATTCCAGAGGAATGTCATACTGAGCTTGTTTCTAAGTTGGGATTTGAAATAAGATGGGAAGGTATGGATTATAATGCCGCAAGTATTAAAAAGAAATTTTCGGAAGGTTCAGAGGCTTTAAAAGTGTGATGGAAGATCATATCAATATGTGTTAGGTTAGGGCTTCAATGGACTGTATACCTTTTCAAACTACGGGCTTCCAATATTTGCGTCGAGTCTTCAATTACCACTTGAAAGCCTAGATTGTTTTCGAAAAATTTTGCGTTTACGATCCAAAAAATTTTGACTATTATTTGTCCAAATCTTCTTGTCTGAGTAATTGTGAAAACCTAATCCTTTGATCCTGGCGTGAATTTATACTTATATTCTCAAAGTTACATTTACTTATGTACTCCGCTTGGAAACTCATTGTAAGATTGCCGTCGTAGGTGGTGGCATTTTAGGCATCTCAATAGCCTATTTTTTATCCTCT
>JBKPMK010000441.1:0-5263 GCA_046732115.1 Thermoproteota archaeon | reverse complement strand
TCTTTGAAAATGGTTTTCCGCTTATATTGCCCTATTTGAATTACGATAGAAATAGTTTATGATAAATACAAAGGCTTGTTAACTTCTAAAAAGAAATGCTGAGAGCGATAGTAATACTTGTCAGATGAAAATAGAATAGAGAATGTTAAAAATAATCATTCATCACAAAAGTTAGTTCTAACAACATTCCCCCCGAAAAAGTCATTGAGCTTGTATATCAATTACATGAAATCTCAAAACAAGGATCAATTCCACTTGATCAAGTACCAGGACATATCAAACAAGAGTTAGAACAAAAACAAAAGATTGATGAGCAGATAAAAGAGGCTGATGCCATACTTCCGCGATGAAATCATCAGGAGCTGACTCTATATTTTTTAAAAAATGAATTAACCGTCTTTCATAAGGATCACGTGTAGCCGCACTCTTAATTGCTGCTCTGAATAACTCAATAGATTCTCCTTGAAGGATAGACCTGTCAACAGTTTTTCCGGCCATTATAGTTTCTTGTTGATCTGTTATCAGCTATAAACCTTGTGGATTCGAATGAAAATTAATGCGGGCCCGTCGGGATTCGAACCCGAGACAGCCGGATTTCTTTCGTATGATAAAAGTCCGGTACTCTACCTGGCTGAGCTACGGGCCCATTCAATATGACTACCCTCTGCATAGCATAATTTAATTTTATACATGCAAGTGGTAGCATTCTATATAATCCACCGTCAACTACAGTCTGCTCTTATAAAGGTAGAATCGCAAGAAGCCACTATCATGATTGGGCTCAATAAACTATTTTAGGATAAATTCATTTGCATATTTATGTTACCTTATCGTATATTATATGTATCAATCCAATTTGAGGATCAGCAGCTATGCATTTAAGAGTATAAAACAAAACATTTAATTGCTTTCTAGAAAGTTTTATCATTGCATATGCCCGGGTAGTATAGAGATGCAAACTAATAATAATCAAATTCTAGCATCGTAAAATCCGGTCCAGTATGGGGGACTGTCACTCCTCCGACCCGGGTTCGAATCCCGGCCCGGGCGCTTTACAATTCAACTATTTTCTTGGACTGATATCTAGATCGTCTGCAAACATATCAAACATATCCCTATTTGCCACTGCCAAAAATGACATTGTATTTTTCACTCCTAATGCTGCATCCAATCCTGAACCGTCAATCGAGTATAGCTTCCCCCCAGACTCTTTCACGATCAAATATGCTGCGGCCATATCTGTAGTACGAATCTTGGCCCTGAGATCAATGTATGCGTCCATATAGCCTCTGGCAAAATAACATAACTCAAGAGCGTTTGCGCCAAAGTGTCTAGTATGCTTTGCCTTACAGATAACCTTTGACAAAGATCTCATAAGATCTTCAGATACACCTGAAATATTCATACCTATTATGATATCTTTGGTTTGATCCCTTTGTATAGAATTGTTAATGCATTTTCTTACTTCGATCTTATTGCCATTCAAGTATGCACCTTTGTACTTCGAAGCATAATACAAATCTGCGCTGACCAGATCAATAATTGCAGCATCGACTACGGAACTCAGTTTATAATCGACTGCATATGCTAAAGAACAACAGTAAAATGGTATATTTCGACTAGCATTCGTTGTCCCATCGATAGCATCCATAATTAAAAATCCAGTGTCTCCTTCTATTCTTCCGCATTCCTCGCCTAGGATCGTAGGACTAAAACTATGAGTTTTGATGGTCTCAATAACTGCTTTCTCTGCTACTAGATCTACCATTCTAGAGGTATCTCCACCTGCTCCTTTCCCGTATTCTTTGTTTCCTTCCTCTGTGCCGATAATATGCTTGGTCTGTTCACGGACTTGCATGCAAGCTTCCTTTAGAATGTCTATTATTGCCACGAACCTAATCTCCGATACGAACTTAATAAAAAGATCATCTTAAAGTTTCAATTCTATCGACTCAAGACAATCCATTCTTTTAAAAATCAGTCTAGGCTAAACGGTAGAAAAAATTCCCGACGGCTATAAGCGTGCTTGATAAATGCGACTATATTTTATTTATGCAGGCACTTTCTTTGGAGTCGACAATTGCCTTTCTAATTCATCTAGCCTCTGTACAATCTCTCGGTTAGATTGCAGTTCTGAAAAAGATTTGTCCCTCCTAATTTTTTGCATGACACCGAAGACTTCTTCTGAGGTCACTCCGTGTTTTATATCGTATTCTATTTGTTTGGCACAACTTGATGTAGTGCTATACTTCTTAAAATTACGCTTTTCAAATGATGATGCCGTTGGTGATATACCCTTTATGTAACGAATAATTACTTTCTCCACATGTTCTAAATGCCAATCTTTCATTGCAAAATTGTTGGGTTTCATAGCTAGACTCTCTATATGAATATCGTGTTGGATATTTAAGTTGATATTACGCTTAGGAATTAGAATTGATCTGATAAGCAATATGAAGACAAAAATCTCGGTTAATTGACGTAGTGCTAAACAATACAAGATATATTGTTTGTAGCAAATGTACTTTAAGGGGAATGTGTCGCTAAGTTCCTAGTGCATAGGCAGCATATCTTATGCATTTATCTCCGCATCGGGACAAATTACAAAGAATCCAACAAGGAAAGCCTACAAAAACCAAAATTATCGGTTCACGATTTATTCTGATTGATAGTAATATCGCATACTTAAATTATTAAATAATCTATAACTTAACTACTTTAAAGCCTGAACTGATTTGCAATTGATCCCGTTTATTCTTAGTGAAGCATGTATTCGTACGTCTGCAGAATATACTGGTTAAAAGTAATTTGAAAGCTTGATTTTTTCTTGTCCAGGGATGGTTGCTACTTCAAACCTATCTTTGGGTTTCAGGAGAGTCGCGGTCGCATCAATTCCCATCTTTGTAGTAAGCAAATTAACTTGATCACTTGACGGGTCAAGGCTCGAACCCTTAGTATTGTCAATTATAATCAGATCTCTGTCAGCTTGACACCTTGTGGCTATTGCATATTCGACTGCTCTGGCATCGCGGGGATCAATATCTTGGTCGACTACTATCGCTATCTTAAGAGAAGGATGAGACGCAAATGCTGCTAGTAGTGCGTTTTTTGGTTCTCCTTCAAGACGTTTACGGATTTGAATTATTGCGTCGAGCCAATTACTTCCTCCATCTGTTAAATGCACTGCTATAGTGGTTGGAACAACATTTTTGACAGCCTGGAATATCTTTGCTTCTACAGGTAAGCCCATCAACAGTCTATGCTCTGCAAATCCCGGCAGAATATCATGGAATATCGCGTTGTTTCTAAACCTTATTCTATCTAGTTCAAAGATAGGTTGTTTTCGCTTGAAATCATATGTTCTAAGCATTTCTACCATCCACTCATATTCAGTTTTGTCTTTGAGGATTCTGCCTTCGAGCACGATTTCAGAGCAGGTAGGAATATACAGCTGGGAATAACGGTTTTTGCTAACAGTGAGTTCCCCATCAAGTAAGGAATTGGCAATTAACATTTCGTCGACACCATAGGCGGCCTGATATGCCGCGGCGATACTTACTGCAGGGTGCACTCCTATAGAAATGGCAACTTTCAAATCATCGCCATGTTCTATCGCAGAGCAATAACATTTATGAAGATGCCTGCCTTCCACCATTCTAATTACCATATTCTTATCATCTACTTTCAATAGTCTGTGTGTTGAAGAGTTTTGAGTTCCCTTCTCTGGATCCTTTGCAAAAACTATAGACGACGTAATATACGGTCCTGCATCTTTTTCAAAATGCGATACAATTGGTAATTCACTTAAATCTTTGGAAAAGTTCTCGTAAAAAGGAGCTGATCCCGACATCTTTTTGGGCTCAGATGTATTACCATTCAACTGTAAAAAACGTGAATGAATGAGGTCATATTCTTTCACGGCAACGGCAAGAGCGAATCTAGTCCGAGTTCCTATAACATTAGACGCTACCTTGAACTGGCTTTTATCGATATTTTCAAACAAGAGTGCTTGCTTCCCTTCTAACTTGCTTACGACTGCAGCAAGTTCAAACTTGCTGCTAACAGGTTTAATGACATGCACAAGCTCCCCTTTTTCTTCTAAAAGAGATAAGAAGGACCGGAAATCCTTAGGTATCCTTCTAGGGTCCGCTGGTTTTTTTCGTATCGACATTTTTGTTGTCATTGCGACTACCTTCACTACTTATGAGCTTCATGATCTCATCCATAATGGCTTTCATGTCCTCAAATTGCAATTGTTTTGTGCTATGAAATGAGGCCAAGCAAATGCCGTTGATCATAGAAGAAACTCTCTGTGAAATCGTATCTACAAACATGGAATCGTGTTTGCTTGGAATTACCTTTGCGGTACTTATTTTATTTGATGAACTGATTGAAATTGAAACGGATCCTAGGGCATTAGAGCCTTCATGTATTACAATAAAACAACCATTTTGAAAAGATAAATACTTTGCATAAAAGGTCCTGCCACTTTGCGAATAGATGCGATGTGTAATTAATAGATTGGAGCATCCATTTTGCATTCCCACGATCAAAAACTAGGCATGGACAGAAATGGTGCTAGGGATAGGGGATTCTTGCTGCTTTCTTCTTGATCTTAGCTTTGCCTTGTATTTCAGATTTCTTGGTTTTGTTCTTAATCTATATCCACAGCATGGACACCACAGTCCATCCCATTTGATAAATATCTCACATATTTGACAACGCTTCTGTCCAGTAGCATAACGACCAGAACCAACTGGTTTCTGTGCCTTGTGACGTATACATATACCTTTACAAGTCATAGTTCCTCAAGTTTGCGTGATCATGTTTGTATTTAAAGTTGTGTAACGATGAATTATTAGAACAATTATCTAGCATTAAATCCTATAAAGAAAATAGAAAGATACAAGCTTTTGGCTCGTTAACGCACAGAGAGGTCCTTGACTTCGAATGCTTCATTCATTGTCAGGTACTCTTCGATCTTCATCCTTATGTCATCGGGTTCAGTATCATCCATCCCAGAGAATCCTGCCTTAAAAGAGATTTTATTCCCAGAGACATTTACATCCTCAACTTCCATGTCAGCATACACGTTTCCAAGTTCATTAACCCATTCTTGAGCTTCATTAGAGTCTACGCCTGACGTATCTATATTCACAGTTAGCATCTTGGTCATTTATCTAAACTCACCTATACCAGATTTAATCTAGATATTAATAAAGTTGACTACTAAATACTAAAAAACGTCCGGAAGAATTTAAAC
>JBKPMK010000440.1:0-2140 GCA_046732115.1 Thermoproteota archaeon | reverse complement strand
AAGTGCAACGAAAATTGAGCTTATCAAGATCAGACGCTCAATGCAAGTATCAAAGATGGTTCACAAGATACTTGATGATAAACGTGAAGTATTATTAAAGAAGATTGACGAGATGATCGAAGAGGCCAACAAAGCTAGAGGGGATATATGGTCTCCATTAGGCGAAATTTATACAGCAGTGTATGATGCATACATGTCGCTTGGTACCTCTATGTTGGAATCTATTTCAGATTCTACCCCAAGTGTTATGGAAGTTGATGTCAATGTTCGAAGGATTGTGGATGTAAAGATCCCCACTCTTCAAATAAAGTCAAGGCAAGGAGGCCAGGACCTTTCTTATGGGTTTGCTGAGACCAATGCCTCGGTGGATAAAGCTGCAAGGCTAATTAAGAATATGCTTCATAAAGTCTGCAAAGCTGCAGAATATGAAAATGCTATATTTAGTTTGGCAAAGGAACTTGAACGAACACAGAAGCTTATTAACGCATTAGAATTTGTAATTATTCCACAGTATGAGAGTGCTATTACTTTTATCCGTGCGACTCTTGAAGAAAGAGAGCGTGAAGAATTCGTACGTCTCAAGAAGGTCAAGGTAGTTATAGATAGGCGAAGAATAGAACAAGAGAGTAGAAGAGAGTAGATAAGTAGGTGTAAAAAAACATATGACGCAAGATATAATTTCAGGTCACTTCGAGAAAGCCCAAGCATTGTTAAAGTCTGAGCATGATTTAATGATCCAGAAGATAAAGGAAGAGGTTTCCCAGATTAAACAAAAGGCTCTCTCCAAAATTTAAAGGCCTTTATTCATTTTTTAGATAAAAAACAGCCAATGTTTATAAATATCATCTCATCATAGCAAATGAGTGAAAAACAAGATTTGTCACGTAATGAAAGCTCCTCTGAACCCTATAAATGTAGTATATGCGGGATGACCTTTGGGTCTCTGGGCGACATGACACTTCATATGACTGAACATATGCAAAAAGGTGAGATTCCTTCGGAAGAAAGCCAATGAATCTTGAACCTTGAACATACCTTACGGAGGAGGACAAGACGATCACATATAACAATATTATAGCATAGGAATAATACTATTTAGAAAGATTTTGATAGATAGACTATCAGATGAACAAAAGGAAAAGTTAATTGAATACCATGGCGAAGCTCTAAAAAAATACCAGAAGCGCCCATTTAGCTGAATGTCATAATATTTCGTTTCGTTTTTTGCTTTTTGTTTTTTGTTTTTTGTTTTTTGCTTTTTGTTTTTTGTTTTTTGTTTTTTTTTTTTTGCTTTTTGTTTTTTGCTTTTTGTTTTTTGTTTTTTGCTTTTTGCTTTTTGCTTTTTGTTTTTTGTTTTTTGTTTTTTGTTTTTTAATTATTCCAGAACTCTTTTTTACTATATCTTTATGGTCTGTTGTTTTGATGTGTCCTCAATACTGGGCTTCCTCCTCTGGAGAATCAAATTCAATGTACCGCTTAGGATATTCTGGTACATTGCATGTCATAATTGCAAACAAAAGGGAGACAAATGGTTTATGCAAAAAACTTGTGTAAAAAGAGCGAATGGCAAGTTAAGTTTATAGCTACTTTTAATTATGATCATATTGAGGGGAATTTCGCTAAATTGCATCCAGAATATGCAAGTTCGCCATCTGTATTTCACATCATCTTCCCCTTTTTCCTTCATAAAAAATTAACATTTTATCTTGAAATTATATTATACGGCTATTGGGAAGAAGCGGCCATCCATGAGTACTCTGAAGTTCACTTTTCAATTTTATTCATTGCTTATTTCCCCTTTCTTCTGCAGACTCCGATTGTATACAGAAAGAAAGCTGTCAACGTTATCTCTGCGCCTTATTTTATCAATATTAAAAAAGTGTCCTATGATGAGTTAGATTAGACTAACTTATACTGAGATCATCGGAGATATGGAATATTATAATGATTGTTTGGTTAGCTTAAATTGTTACTATTTTCTGCTCAAATCTTCGCATATTATAACCATCATATTGTTACTATAACGGATAGAAAACAAACCCTTATAGCTGTTGATTGCATTGCATCAGTATGGTTAGTTATACTAAAAATGATAGAACAGACAAACTAGGGATTACGTTGCCTATATCGTTGTTGCATA
>JBKPMK010000439.1:0-1563 GCA_046732115.1 Thermoproteota archaeon | reverse complement strand
ATTGTAATATCCGCCGATCCTGCTCACACTCTAAATGATGCGTTTATGATTACGGACATCGGCACCGAACCAAAAAAAATTGCAGCAAGTTTATACGCATTGCAAGTAGATCCGGTAGTCGAAATGAATAAGCAATATGGTGCAACTTTGTCTAATGTGATCTCAATGTTCTCTGCAAAGGGAATAGATGAGTCTCTTGCATATGAGGTTGCTATGTTGCCAGGAATGACTCAACTATTTTCATTGCTAAAAATAGACGAGATTATACAGACAAAGATATTTGATTCAGTAGTCCTCGATATGCCTGCATCAGGGGAAGCCCTACGGTACTTGTACTTCCCAAAATTGGTGGGTAGCATCGGAAGAAAGCTTTCGGGTTTAGCCGGGATGTTCGGCGAAGTTACTAAAATGTTGCACTTGTTCTCGAGAAGTTCAAATTCCTCAAGGAATATCCTTCAAAACGGTGAACTTCTAGATAGACTTGATGCTCTATCTAATATTATAAGAAATACAGACATCACAAGCCTCAGACTGGTTGCAAATCCCGACACCTTTAGCATTGAGAATGCTAAAAGAGCTTTAATTTCCGCTTCGCTTTACAGCATAAACGTCGATCTTGCTGTAATTAACAAAGTGTTGCCCCCAGATAGTACTGATGAGTATTATCATAATTGGGCCGGCTTTCAAAGATCAAAGGTCGATGAAGCGAAGGCAAATTTTTATCCGGTTCCGGTAAAGGAAGTCCAAATGCACGCAAATGAACTGCGCGGCTTTTATATGCTAGACAGAAACGCTGAGCTGTTATTTGGAAAGGATGACCCAGGCGACATATTCTATCGCGGCAAACCAATCACCTTTAAAACCGAAAGCCATACTATGCGGATGTCGATAAAAGTCCCATTTACAGAAAAAGACGACTTTGATTTAGAGCGATATGGTGACCAGCTATCCATAAAAGTGAAAAACCCTACTGGATACCTTGTCAATGTGATACCGCTCCCCATAGCAACTATGGGCATGAAGCTTGTCAAAGCAAAACTACAAGAGGATGAATTAAATATATTATTTGAGAGAAATGCCCCTTAGTGCAACACACGACTACATAAGGCGGCTATAAATTTGTCATCAGTCTCGAATAATCTTGGATAATTGTCTATTAAATACACGAAGTACACATATGCCCGTTTCAGATCTATCCACATATGGTTTAAATAATATATGACTCGATTATTGTTAGATAAATATGCCAATAGATCCAGACTTTCCGAGAAACAATCAGGTAATAGGTAAGCACATGCATTCTGATGGTGAGCATTATCACTTTGTTTGGGGTCCAGGGAAGCTACAAGAAGCGGCAGAAAACGAGGAGGTAAAGTCTGCTTATTCAACCAGGGGAGAAGAGATTGTCCCATTAGGCGTACATGGTACAATGGTCGCAGTCGACTGGGATTCTTGCGTGGCTGATGGTGCCTGCATCGAGGCATGTCCTGTACAGGTGTTTCAGTGGTACAGAACAGAACAAGATGTCCCTGCTACAGAGGTAGCAAATGCAACAAGCGCCGG
>JBKPMK010000438.1:0-3754 GCA_046732115.1 Thermoproteota archaeon | reverse complement strand
TCGCCAGTTAGATCAGAAAGATACAGAATTAGATCAGGAAGTAGATGATATTATTCAAGCAGATTTAGATGCGCTTGACAGGGCTCTTGATGAAGAAGATAAAGACTTACGAGAAGGATTAAGAAAGAGGGTTGAGGCCATAAAAAAGGGAATAAAAGATAGAAAAGATGATTTAAGACAGAGAGTTGAGGCAGCAAAGAAAGCACCCAAGGATCGGGCTAGTAAAGAGGCAGAGAATGCACTAAATAGAATGCAAGAAGATTTATCAAATGAAGATCTGGTCTCTGCACACATTCACCGTTGGGTCGCAAACCAGTGGGTGAAGGCAAGTAAGTAGATATCTACAGAGGAACTCTACAGTAAAAGTAGAGGAGAGGCGCTGTACCATGTCGGAGATAATTAAATCACAGTAGGTTTCGATACCAAAGCCGCCCGCTAGCTGAGGTAATATCAGGTTTTTTCATGCTCAGGCAACATATAAATTTCAAGATACATGTGCAGGACTCCTTGATTGAATAATTTCATTATTATTTTCTAAACTGTCCTTCCATTACAATTTCTGCTAGAGGTTTTCTATCGTTTGGATGTTCTCTTTCCTGTAGCTGTGGTGGAAGATTATCCTTTGGCCCTCTTCTACCGATTGCAATCATTGCCATAACGTCAAAGCTATCAGGAATTTGTAAATCTGTTCTGGCTCGTTCGTAATCAAATCCTTGCATTGCGTGCACTGCTAGTCCTCTTGATGATGCTTCCAAAGCTAAATTCTCCCATGCAGCTCCAGCATCAAATTGGTGTGTTATAGAATATTTTTCATTATGGTCAAAATTCTTTCTAGCTACTACTACAACTAGTACAGCTGCATTTTTTGTCCAAACTTTGTTGGGCTCTGCTAATAAATTGAAAAGTTTGTCCCAATGTGCCGTGTTTCTTTTAGCATATATAAATCTCCAAGGTTGATTATTATATGAAGAAGGAGCCCATCTTGCTGCTTCAAAAAGACTCATTATAGTATCTTCATCTAATTCTTCTCCTGTCATAGATCTTGGAGACCATCTGTGTAGAATTAGTGGGTTTATCTTGTGTTTTGATTGTCTTGTTGTTGTAGTGTCTCTCTTTTCTTGCTCAACTGATTTATCGATTGATATTGTCATATGTATATATGGAACAAACTAAGTGTTATATTATATTTTTAATTTAGATGACATTTCTATGTAATGTGTAACATTTTCATTTAGTGCGGACGATAAAAAACATATCAAATTGATAATGTGATACAAGCATATGTATCTAAATTCATCTAATGAAGGTACTTCTAGGTATATCTCCACGCTTATTGTCCAGAGTATGCAACAATGATTTAGGCAGTGTAATTCCTAGTTTCTCTGTTCTATCATTTTTAGTGGTACCAACCATACTAATATAATATATCTAAATACTCTTAGCTATAAGGGTTTCTATTGTGATTCTTCTAGTATTATAGTGCATATAAATATTAATAGAAAATAACCACTAAACATGGTATTTGTGTATACGAAGATCCTGATATCTAGGTTGAGATTATTTGGCAGCTGCGTATTGACAACAGAAATAAAATCAGCTTACGCACTAATTAATAATATTATAGCTTGATCCTACTAAGCAATGTACGACGCTGCTGCTGAACAACAATTAATGGCTAAATCAAAATACGGCAGCCGTTTAACCTGTCCTGGCTGTGGAGGTGAAGATTTCTGTATCTATAGAAATAGCAACATAGCATCTGTTGATGATGACAGCAATGAAATGGTTGTTGAATGTAAAAATAGCCAATGTCAAATCGTTACCCAGTCATTAGCACTCAAGACAAGGTATCAAGAAGATAAAAGCCAGGATTTTAAAATTATAGCCAATCAAATAATAATAGATGTATTTGAATGCAGTGAATGCGGAGAATATGGCGAAAAGTATCGTGAACTAACAAGATATGCACATACCACTTATATCAAATATGATCCTCCACATTTTCTGGAATGGCAATGTCCTAAGCACCCAGGTGTAAAAACAATACATATAGATGAGTATATTGAAGATATGCTTCCAATCTAAATGAATGGTATCTGTCAGTCATTTGTTATGTGCTTCCTTCCTATGCAAAAACATCCTGGGGCAAACTATGAGTTAAGGATGAAAAACTGCGGCATAATCTCAGGAATAGACTAGGTTATGATATAAGCATTATTATAACTACACTTTGCTATGGCCGCTGTTTATCCATGGCTTGACGCACTCGATATTCAGGATCATTTGGATGTGGATTCAGAGGCTTAGACATAAAATACACACCTCTCCCTACTGCATTTTCTACTCCATATAGTATCTCTGATGACTTTTCTGGTGAATTTGACGGCGGAAGTGGGTGAATAGTCAATATATCCACTGAGTGCAAATGCTCCTTATATAATAACGAAGGGATAGTTTCAGATTAATGCATTTTCCAGCCTTTACGGTCTAAGATGTTATCTGTTAAAGTGAAGGTAGTGAAATCAGTGAACTCTAGGATATGTGGGTTCATCATTGAATAAGAATCTAAATCTTTCCCCGTTTTATAGCATAAGACGTTACCGCTGAGGTGATTTAGTATAAGTAGTGAAGGTAGTGAAGGCTATACAAGGCGCATGTTATGACATTATGTCTACCATTGTCCCATTAAATCATCATATAATGTCGGGGAACAATTACTTATTATCTGTAGATGTAGCTTTACCTATGGCTTGGCATAAAAATACCGCAGATATATTTTCTTCATATATGTCTTCTACTCTCATATTATAAAAATCGACAGCATGTTCATCAACCTTAGTAAAATAATGTATCTACAAATATACAGATACTTTATTTTAATCTCAAGAATGATATAATCTTCTAATTCTAGTGCTACTGCTAATACCAGTGATCTTAATGCCGCAAGAGAACAATATTGAGATTACGTACGTAGATACATGCCCAAGTATGAAGAAAATATTGAATGGCTAAAAATAAACGGAAGTCATTTAATTTAATATAATGGACTTGAACCAGGTAAGGTAAGAATAGATAATTCTATGTTTTGAAAACTCTATTTCAAGTCCACGTTTACCTTCCATTGCTATCGTATAGCCTTCATCTTTAGGCACATTTATTGAACAAGGAGCCAATTCACTGTTCTATACATTAGTAAAAATTGCTTGTTATTAATCAAAAGGGTTATTAGCAATTCTAAGACGTATAGGGAAAAAAACTTATTGTCTATAAATCATAACATTTGCGTATAGGATCTTTTATTGTACATTTTGCTTTATAGCATCATAGATATGTCCATTAGAGGCAAGATCAAGAACACTGTAGATCCGCATACAAAATTAGTTACAATTCATAGAACTAGCTCATATACTACTAATAGGCCTCTTTCTTGTTTCAAAATAATAATTGCCAAGATATTACGAGGATATAATCTTAGGGAAAATAAAGAAGTAGAACAAGAACGTTATTCCAGTTGGTGTTTTATCGTTATAGATGGAGAAAGATTTGAGGCAAAAATTGTACAAAAAGGAAGAGGAAAGTTCAAAATTCTAGCTGATGTAGGATTTGATAATTGGCGCAAGAAAATAGAAATGATAGGCATAGATATCAAGAGCCTGAATAGAGAACGCGAAACAGGGCGACTGATGTTAAGAACAACACTCATGGATCAGCATTTTATAAATGAATTAGATAAAATTGGTTTACAGCTCATAAA
>JBKPMK010000437.1:0-4899 GCA_046732115.1 Thermoproteota archaeon | reverse complement strand
TATTATTATTATTACTATTTTCATTATTATTGTTCTCATCTTGTGCTCCTCTATCAAAGACTAATATCCTACCTTTCTTTTGGATCATTATACTTGCTGCATGAAGAACTCGAGTATTATAATAAACTGCAAAGAACGGTTGAAGGACTATCTTGGCCAGTAATTTGTTTGGTATTTTTTTCTCATTAACCAAGTACTCAATAATCTCTCTTTCGCTAAGAATACCTTTAGGTTTTTGATTTTGTTTTACAATTAAATTGCCAATTGATTTGATAGACATAATTGCTACACCTCCTGGAAAATTAACATTCGAGCTGACGGCAATAGGATTTGCAGTCATGAAATGTTTTACTTTTAGATCACTAATAGGGATTGATTGAGGCATTAAGTATTGAAATTAGTCTATAAAGGATGTTATTTAGTTTTGCAGGAGATCAATGCTGCTTCAAGCGGTAAGCCATTTGGAGCTCCATCTATTCTCCACTCATTTGTTGCGCAGGGTTATCGCTCAAGTCTATGGCATATTTTGTATAAATCATGCTTGTGATAATTGATTATGTTGTTTCATGGGTGCTGGTCGTGGTAATTATTATTAATATTAATATTATTTTCATTTTGCTTTGAGTTTAACTTTATCCAAATATCTTTCAACTTTCACATTATTGGCTTCAGATAGATTCGGAAATTATTTTTACAAGTTCCGCTTTATTTTGCAACTGATATCTCTTTAGCTTAGCAAGCAACTGTTCTCGCATCTGTTTGTAAAGGTTGACTTGCACTATTACTGTCTCTCTTTCGAGATTGGTGTTTTCTAATGATGATGACATGGTGTAATGCAGACTGTTATGTAAGATAAGATCTGCTTATTAAGGCACACCTTTTTAGTCGAAGATTGGATAGGTTTGTTCATAGGATATATAAACTAGTATTCCTACAATCTCCAACCATTGTTTTGCTCAAAGCTGTGTAAATGTACTCAAAAATAGTATTATTAATGGAGATACTCATAAATTAATATATATAGTACAAATAGCATTTTAAACAGAACAATTCTGTCTCTACAGATCGCAAAAATTAGAGGAATACCAATTCGTTTACATTTTACCTTACTTGTTGCATTTATTCTGATAAGCTGGACAGTATCCACGAATTTAATGCCGGAAATCTATCCTAGACTTAGCATAGCAGAATATTGGACTATTGGTATTAGTGGGGCGATAATTTTGTTTACTTCAGTACTCTTACATGAACTAGCACACTCTACTATTGCACTAAAATATGGAATCAATGTAAATCAAATAATTTTATTTATTTTTGGTGGTGTGTCTGATATTGAAGAGACATCACAGGAAGAATCTTCAAAAGATTTCAGAAAGGAGTTCAAAATAGCTATAGTAGGCCCAATCACTAGTTTTATTATTGCAGGTATACTTGGATTATCATGGCTGATATTATCATCTATAATTGTTGCTGATAAATTTGACAAGCTAATCACATCGTTAAGAACTGCTGTAGATAATGACGGGTCACTAGATAAAGAAGCAACATCGTATGATGATATACTGGACGCTTTCAGGTTAGCATTAAAGTTCTATCAATTCGTGGAGAAATCAAATTAAATTAAATTACTGAAATATAGGACTTAAAGTTATACTTGTTAAGATTGGTTCTTTACAATTATGATTATGATTATGATTTTCTCGTTCTATCCTTTCAAAGATTACAGAAGACAGAAATTAGGATTCTGGGTTGGGGTGTTAGTTATTTGAAATGAAAATTGGTTTGATTTCAGACACTCACGACAACATCAACAATATACAAAAAGCTATTTCAGTATTCAATAATAGAAGTGTAAGTTTTGTAATTCATGCAGGCGACATAACAAGTCCCAAGGCAGTAGAGGCCTTCGCTGAAGTAAAGCTAATCGGGGTATTAGGAAATAATGATGTAAATGTAGCTGGATTAAAGAACGCTTTTGATAAGATAGGTGGCCAACTTAAAGGTCAATTTTGTGAAATTGAACAGGATGATTTGATATTTGCAATATATCATGGAACCGATTCGAAGAAAAAAGAATCAATCATTCAGTCTGGCAAATACGATGTGGTTGTCTATGGTCATACCCATCGAGTACAAAACAAGAGGGTCGGAAAGACACTAGTTATTAATCCCGGTACAGCAAACGGTTGGTTTTTTGGATATAGAGCAACTGCCGTAGTATTCGATACAAAGACCAAAGAACCAGAGTTCCTGTATTTGTAATTATGTCTAATACAGCCAAGATGTTAGATTGAAGTAAATATATAAGCCGATGTAAGAGTGATGTTGCCTGCAATTATTTAAAATAAATCGTCATCTAGAATGTAAATCCACAGAAATACTATTCCACAGGTAGGGCTTAAAGTGTTACTAGTTTTGGAGTCAAATCTAGTAACATTTGAGTTGCACAGATAGGACTTACAACTTGCTAATTTCCTTACTTGTTTCCAATTTTACTTATAATTTATTTATTTATGAGGATCAAGTATTATCATACTTTTTTTGATATAGAAACATTAGTTATTAATCCCGGTACAGCAAACGGTTGGTTTTTTGGATATAGAGCAACTGCCGTAGTATTTGATACAAAGACCAATGAATCTGAATTATTATATTTATAAGGTGGTCGACTAACTAACTTACTACTACTAAACAACTTTCGACACAAACCATGCATACATTTAGTTGTTCACTGTCTGCGCCTAATTCTGCAAGACTTTGACGGGATAAACTTTCACATATTCGTTCTGGAAATCTTTGATACCCTCATAAGGGTAGTGGGCTAGATTCTGTGTATGCGGTAATGAGATAACCTTTAGAAATATAACAAATTTTCCCACAGAAGAAGGTCTTATCTCCAGCGTCATGCTGTGAGGAACATTCGAATGCCATGGTCTACTAAATGCTTCTATAGAAGGGTATTTTGCATAAACAATATTTTCCAGACCAGTGTAATCTGATCCGACTTTGTCACCTATATTAACAAACAAGGGCTTTTGAGTTAAATCAGATTGTCGTATGTAGACGTTTGAATCTGTACGAGTTAAGTTTGGAAAGGCAATAGATATAATTTGCATATCCGCATCGTCGCCTGCGTTTTTGGCTTGCAGATCAAAAAAGAATGTTTTCCCTAAGTGAATCACTGGCGACGATATGTTTGCTTTGCTGATAACTGGCATTGGCTTTGGTTTGGGTGTCATGACATATATATCTGGTAATATATAGGTTGAAACAAAAAAATATGATACAAGCGACACAGCAACAAGTGCTGTAACTACATAGCTTCCTTTCCGTCTATCAAATAAATTCTTGTATCTCATGTATATGTTCCAAACAGAGACCTGTATATCAATGGCCACATAGAAAAGCACAACTATCATTTGAATCATGATGGAAGTCAGGTGTATGCAAATATACCAATATACGCACGTATTGGGTACTTTCCATAAACTGCTGACGTATTTATTGTAAGTTATATAAATGCATTTGAAGTGGAAAGATTTGAGAAGATGGTAATTCCATCTGTCCGAATAGGTACCTCAGGATACAGTTACAAGTGGAACAAGGGCCGACCTACCCCGTTTACATGGTATGTAAGACAGGGTTTTAGCTCCGTTGAAATAAATGCTAGCTTCTATCGTTTTCCTACGGAAAGTTGGCTAAAAACGTGGTTGAATGCTCCTACCGGATTTACATTTTCGATTAAAGTCCACAGATCAATTACACACTATATGAGAATGAAGGAAAGGTCGTACGAGCTGTGGGAGCGCTTCAGATCTCTGCTTTCTCCTCTTGAGGACAATATTGATTTCTGGCTATTTCAGCTGCCACCGGACTACAAATATAGCAAGGAAAACCTGCAAACAATTCAAAAATTTATAGATAGAACTAGTTTGCGAAGCAGAGCAGTTATAGAGTTCAGAAACAGATCCTGGTGGGCGCAAATTAATGATGTCAAAAACATCGGTGTAATCTTTTGTTCAGTGGACTCACCAGATCTTCCGAGGAAGTTAATAGCAGCAAACGGGGGACTCTACCTGCGTTTACATGGTTCTACTAAATGGTATAATTCTATATATTCTGAAACGGAACTTGACAATATATTGAGAAAAATTAAGAGGTTAAACGCCCATAAGAGTGCGATTTATCTTAATAATGATCATGGGATGCTTAAGAATGGATTGTATTTACTTAAGAATTTAAACAGATAAATTGTCATTTTTCTATTTAAAAAGCGCTTGCAAAGACACGGGTAATTTACAGAAAATTAAGTGTTTGTTTGGACAAGTGAACGACATAAAGTAAGAAGCCTAAATTCGGCATTCCAATTCTTATACTGGAAAGGAAGTCAGAATGCCTTAAAGCCTTGGCTAAACCAATAATTGTCGAAACTAAATAGATCGCAGTATATCAATCAATACGTACGTGATCTGTTTCGGGCATTCTAGTATGTACCGTTGTCTTTGCCCCTCTGCTGTAGTTAGAATTTGGATAGATTTCATCTCTTCCTTGCAAAGAAGGATTTATTTTAATTTCAGAATTTGCAGTGGCACTAACAGTACTGCCACTAGAATTTTCATGACAAAGAGATTTTTTATCTTGCGAAGAAATTTTGCTGATGTGCAGAAAAGAATGATTCCCATGCTTTTGCAATATTTGTGTTGAAGTCTGTTACCGCATCGATTGTTCGATTATAAATCTTGAGATTTTCTCGTGCAGCGTCTAATGCGTTTATCGCTAGCTGATTGTTGATACCTACTGCTCTAATTGTATTATTTGTAAGTTCTGTTGACTGTTTTGCAATTTGCTCAGAGTACTGACCTGCACCTGGGATATTCAAACCGGAACCTAATTGTCTTT
>JBKPMK010000436.1:0-7636 GCA_046732115.1 Thermoproteota archaeon | reverse complement strand
GAATAAGTCTTTGATCTTTATCTGCTCTATAGGCTTATTTTATACAAAGTAAAACAACGTTGTGATTAATAACATACAGTTTTTACTGGTACTAATTAACAACCTTTACATATTGTACAAATGGAATGATAGAAAACCTTCTGGATGTGATTGCTGGATTCGCTGTTACATATCTATCGCTAGAAATAGCGTGGCATTTCACCGCATGCAAGATTAAAGACAACAGCAGTAAGATAAAACCCTGCATATTCAAGGAAGTAAGAACTCTCTTGGTCGTACCTCAAACACGTGGAGGTCGGGTATACTAATTATGTCTGCAATACAAGAATTAAGGAATGTCTTTCATGGGCTGGAGTCACTTTATAGTACATATCTTCCAAAAGTAGATCCAGTACTTCTTAATGATCTTCTACTACGTGAGGAAGAAAAATCTGAACGTGCGCCATTTTATATGGTAGAAGTATTTACCAAGCCAGATACTAATTCAGAATGGTGTAAACAACATATAATCGAAACTACAGGCTTTGTCCCAGCAATATATGACAAGGGTACTCATTATGTGACAAATATGAGGCTGACACTTGATATTCTCAAACTCCAAAATGAGGAAATTCGGGGGAGTGTATGATTTCTACAATTATCTAGAAGAATCATTGGATTTCACATTGTTGTGTCCATTGTTCCTAATCTGACTGAACTCGTTGGACTGATTGATAGAGCAACAGCCCTTTGTATAGATTGAGGTTTGTTCAGAACAGATAAAGAATGTTTGAGGCAGCCGTAGACCTATACTCTTTTCTTGCTAGCTAGTCTTTTTCGAATTGGCAGCATTTTACAAAATGGCTGCTACTGCTTCCAGGAATAAGAAAACAAGTATAGTCACAACAAATTCTGCTATTAGCCGTTAGATATACTATTTGGAAGTAAGTGGACATATAAAGGGAAAAACGACTATATACAAATGGATGGACAGGAAGTAAAATTCAGAATTCTCATCTAAAACCATTTATCTCAGTAGTTTTTTTCTTTACTCGTTCTCTTAACTGCGGGAGAAATGCTAGGATTGATATGAATAAAAAACAACCTATCAATCCTCTATGCATATATTGACCCAGGCCATTGTATTTGTGAACACTCCGATATTCCTCCGCTAAATCCGCCTGCTTCCCGAACGACGCCTTCTCGGGCAAATTCTTGTACCTTATCTATGCATGCTGCATGCTTGTACAAGTCAGTGCCATAGTATGACAGTCCTGTAGAGATGCCAACACCTAAGAGGACAACTGACACCACTGTGATTTCAATGGCGAAGATCCTTGCTGTTTTTGTGTCCATAACATATACTATACTGGTCCGATTAATACGGTGATCTCATAATAGAGTGAACTTTATAGAAATTGTTAATGATAAATAAGCAATTCTTATTTTCGTGTTACCGATCCATTACGCTAACTATAGAGATAAATAAAATAAAAAGTAGAGTGTATACCTATGATCGATTACACTAACCAGTACCAGAACACCATCTGCATGTAAGACCCATAAATGGAAGATGAAGATAGGCATATAGATAACGAAATCAAAAAAAGGCAAACTGTACAATGTGGCTGACATTGATAGCCTGTTGCTCTAATGAGGAAGAACAATACTCTTATCATAAATGTATTATTCTGTTTATGTGTTCTAGTAGGTCTTTATTTTCAATTGGTAATTTAATAAACCTGTCTTCTTCTTGTCCATACGAGGATCCGTTGAATCGAACTTTGTTAGGAACTTCTCCAGCTATAAGAAAGCATATCTTTACCCTCTCATCTATTTTTCTTATTTCTTTGGCTAATTCAAATCCATTCATCTTTGGCATTACAACACCTATGAGTAGCAGGTCATAATACCCCTTTTCATAATCCTTCAATGCCAAAATAGGGTCATTATAAGAATCAACCTCGAAACAATTGCTCTCATCTGCTTCTCTTATCCCTTCTTTCTCTAGAACTAGTTTTAGTGTAAAATTAACATCATCTTCATAATTTATTATAAGGATTCTTTTTGTTGCCGCGCATTTATATTGCTCTACAAGCAGTTGTTCTTGTTTTTGCGATACTATGATACCACGCATGTTTCTACGCACATTACAGAATACAAACAAATTGATTGATATGTTATGCTCAGTTATTCTTTTTATTTTTCAAACTTGCTGCTTATTTGTTATTGATACATATATTATGATGCTATAAAGTAAAATGTACAATAAAAGATCCTATACGCAAATGTTATGATTTATAGACAATAAGGTTTTTTCCTTATACGTCTTAGAATTGCTAATAGCCCTTCTGATTAATAACAAGCAATTTTTACTATATGTATAGAACAGTGAATTGGCTGCTTGTTCTTTCGCCAGACAATTTTGAAATCTAAACGCTCCAAGCTATAGCCCTTGATTTTGCAGCTTCGCTAAAGCAAGACTTTGGCGAGGTCATTTTAGTCTGGAATGTGATATACATATGGGTATGGCGATTAATTCATTATCATTTACCCCATTGAGTATAGACATTCATTTTGTAGAAGGGGAGTGAAATCTTATTTACTTTTAGTCTGATAGTATCCAGACGACAAATTATTCCTCCATACTCTACAGATCTATGTACCTCTATCAAGCATACAAAAAATTAGAAGATAAGAGAGTTATTTCATCATACTTCTTATCGTTTTTCATTTGCCAGGTTACAGAACACAAGATTGTTCAACTGTTGCAACTTGCTCTGGCTCATATTTCTCAAGAGCAATAAGCAATGGATAACAAATAGTCTTTTGCAGATTAAACTAGTCTAGCTCTGCATTAAGTCTTTTAACCAAATATTCTATTGTAACTGGTTTTTTAATAAAACATCCTATGCTTCTTGATTTTGGATATACTTCTCTTAGAGCTTCTATATTCACTTCAGCTGAAGACATAAAACATACTCTAAGATTGACATCTAATTCTAGTAGTTTTTCAGATAACTGAAATCCATTCATATCTGGCATATAGATATCCGTTAGCAGTAGATCATAAAAATTTGGTTTGAATTCTCTTGCTGCTATTATAGAACTATTGTATGTATATATTTCAAATCTTCTTTTATCATCGTGGTAATAATAACACTCTTCTAAACCCACTTTGAAAGTTAAAGTGGTATCAGGATTATCATCTACGATAAGAATTCTTTTAAGAAATGGGTCTTTCCTTATTATTATTTCTGCATCAATAATGTCTGATTCTGGTTTTTGTAGACGGTTAGAAGAAGAAGATTGGGAGCGATAATGCTGATGATGATCACTATTTTCATTAGCAGGATGATAAAAAGATGTGTCTTTCTTTAGAATGGGATAAGAGTAATGATGTTTACTAGCTTGCGTAGTGGTTAGTATGCTTGTGTATATCTTAGCTGATAACTGTCTTCATCTTCTTGTTTTCCTATATTATTTAATACAAACACCAAGATATAACAATTTATGTAATGTTGTATCGACGAATTGACAATAAAGTTAGATTTATCCGTATTTTGAGAAAATATTCGAGATCTACCACGCGAACGTTGTACGAATTTACAAAGTGACCTTCAGACATTGAAATCAAGAACAATGGACTTGCGTTATCTTTTAAGCTTAGAAGTTGAATACCAGTTTAAAACAAGCATAGAATACTATTAACTAAAGAGTGTAGTTCTATGAAGCTTAGATTACAAATGCTACGGTAGTTAATGATACCATTAGGTTTATACCTCAGAAATCTAATGACGTTTCAATAATCCTTTGTCATTGTTATCAGTCATTGCGAGAATATGATTGATAGATATATAATAATAAAAAGTATTTATGCTGGGAAAAAAGTACGTATCTATGTATTTAGCCCGCATTATAACTACAAGATCTCTTTATGAATATGAATATCAATTTGCTATTTGTGAATCATGTTTTTGGTGTGCAACTGTATTTCATAAATCAATAATAATAAAACATGAGCAAGGAGAAGATATTATTAGTGACAGCAGCAATAATAATTTTCAGCAGCAGATTTGTTCCGTCTGTAAAAACAAAAGTATTTCGTTAACGCCTTTATTCAAGACGAAATATACAGAATATTAATAGAAGGCAAAGGTAAACTTGATACCCAATGCTTAAAAATTATAGGGAAATTCATTCTATACTCATATGTTTTCAGCCTTAAAGCTGATTAATTATCAAAATGGGATAAGATGTGTAAATAGCTAATGATAAGCAAAGTTAAATTCCAAACTAATACCCTTAGAAAATTATCCATAGCAACTGCAGCAGTCATAATTGTACTTATAATACTTGATTTACTTATGACTCGTCAGATTTTACCTTATGGAACAGCAAGTGCAAGTATTGTAGAAATTGTACTCTTTGTACTTACTGTGATCATTGGATATGGAATAGGAACATGGGCTATCATAGGATATACTGGTAAAATCAGCAAGGAGCTTAGAACCAGGTCGCGTCTGATTAATAGTATGTATTTAACAGTATTGACTATTCAGTTTTCATTGCTTGGGATTTTATTATTTATGATATATAATAATAGCATTAGCTGCCATGACTACTTCAGTTTATGCACTAATGCTAACAGCAGAATATCAATTACTTCAGTATACGCTATCTCCACAATAGCAGCAACTTCTATCATGGCATTGATTAGCATCAAGTTGTTTTCATGGTATAGATCCAGTAAGAGGAATTTTATGCTCTTGTTTTATGGGCTAGCTGCTGCAGCTCTTGCTATATCTATAGGAGGAGATGCATTTGACAAAATACTATTGATACAAGTAGTACAAGAAAAATCGCCATCAGGAGCAACTTCACAGGCTTCTTTTATATACAAAACCTTTGAAAAATATCACGGCGAAATACAATACAAAATAGTAAATCCTCTTACTACCACATTATTTGTCGTACCAACACAACTCCTGGATCTGTATAACCAAGTTATATACTGGACTTCGCTTTCGCCATACATATTAACATGGATTGGAACTGCTCTGCTTTTACACTACTATTATAAAAGAACAGAAGAAAACAAAATTGGAAGTATCAAATTCTGGGTTATCCTGACCATTCCCTTGATATTATATTTAATTGGAAGTGGTTTAATATATTCACTGCCATCGGATATTCCATATCGTTTCTATTTTAGGCTTATATTCAGAGCGGGTACTATAGGAAGTAGTGTATTATTTGGTCTTGCTTTTTACATAACCACACGAAGACTAGCTTCTATAAAAGTAAAAGACTATCTTATCATTACTGCAATTGGTATAATAACGATTGGCATTGCTAATGAGATTTCTGCGCTACAGCAAACATATGGAGCAGCTGCTCATTCATTAGTGCTATTGGCGTCATACTTATTTAGCATAGGATTATACTGCTCAGCTCTATCAGTATCACAAGATATCTCACTCAGAAAAATAGTCAGAAAGTCTACTAGTGACTTGCTAGATCGTATTGGTACTGCTCAGATGGAAAAGGACATAGAGAAAAATGTTATGAAAGTGGTTGGAGATAACAAAAAGGAAATGGAAATACAGACTGGCATCTCCCCCTCAATGACTGATGAAAATATTAAAGAATACTTACAGCAAGTAATTGAAGAACTACGAAAGAAGACATGATGTCCCCGCATCATTTTATAATATAGTTGAAGCGTTTGATTGTAGAGTGACATCATATCAATAGTTCGCAACAATGATTTAGGCAATGTAATTCCTAGTTTTTCTGTCCTATCTTTCTTAGTAGTACTGACCATACTAATATAATATATCTAAACACTCTTAGCTATAAGGGTTTCTGTTCTGATTCTTTTAGTTTTCCTACTATGATGGTCGCATACTGGTTGGAATTTAGGTGGATGAAGTACCAATAAGCCATCAAGAAAATGTACCAATAACGAAGTTCGCTGCTATTCCTGATGAGGAAAAATTTCCCTATTTAATTAAATAAGGAAGTTTTAATCATAAGAAAAAACGACTCAAATGAATTTTCATTTGCTTACTGGTATTAATGTAAAATCTATACAAACTGCACATGAAGAATGTACAAAATTATTCGATCAAGGCGAATCGAATAATTTCCTTATTTTCAAATGCTATTACTGTAACTATCAAACAAGGATAGAAAGAGAATACGAACGTCATGTGATTTTAAAACATCCTGGCAAACTTGCATACCCATCAAAAATGGACTTGGAAAAGCTGGGAATTATGGATATCAGCATTGATCGAAAAGAGCAAGGAAAAATCCTAGCACAAACGAATGGTTCTGTCAGAAGGGTTAGCGAAACGTCCTACGGTAAGCTCACAATCTGGTAAGGGATCTTATGAAGTCAACACTACCGATATTGGATGGACTTGCTCATGTCCAGATTCTATGTACAAAATGTAAGCATATTCATGCTATAGAAGCTTTAAAGGACCTGAAATAATTATTCCCCGCATTAATTCACTTTCATCTCTTCCCCCTTCTTCAAAGGGTGCTGAGTGAGACAATTTCAATTCCGCGCTAATTGGTCGAATAAACACTGAAATAGAGTGTAATGTCTATTATGACAGTGTACTCTGATTTAGCGTTTAAATATCACGTCTATAGGTATCATTTTCCCTGCTGATGTTGTATTTGCTCTAACGATGGTGTTGAAGGTGTATAGAATTCATGAGTACTTATTGCCACGGAATGCGGGCCTTCCAGACTAATTGTTCTACCCGATACATTCTTCAAAACTATATCCGTAACTGGATCTCCAAATCCAAATTGGCCATGATATACACACATCTGTGGCGCAACAGAAATTCGTGATATATATCCCAGTGCCAACGGAGTCAAGTCGGGAGCACGGCCAACTAGAACTTGAAACATTGGGACATTAGGAGTATTAGCATCACACGGTAGATTCAATGCTATGTGTCCTTTGCTTGCATAAGGTGTTGAGTCATATAACAAAATGAATTGATTCGCACTAAGGTTTACCCCATGCAGGGGTACTGTTACTGGTGCAATATTGATGTCTGATTTATGAACGTAATCTAAACTTCTAGCTATTTGTTGACTCATTGCTGAATCAAGCTTTGCCTGTTCAGCTAAGGAAGTGTTAGTACTACCACTAGGTGATATATTCTGAGTAGTATACGTTCCTGTAAGGACTACAGCAATGTAAACAAGTATTGCTAAACTGACAGCTGCCATAGTTGTCAATGCAATAGTCATGTATGCACAATCTCTCTATTGTTCTGGCTACTTAAAAGGAATATGTTAGAATGAAAAGAACTAGTCTTCCGATGCTCGCCCGATGCTCTTCAGATGAGTCGTCAAATGACCATCATTTGGAATTGGAATGGAATGGAATAAAATGGAATTGTATAAGCATACTGTATAGGCCGGCTGGATATGATACTAATGTTTTCTGAAGTGAACTCAGTTAAGTTCCCCGCAAGTAAGTAATTCGGGGAAACATAATCTATTCTATACTTTAATTTATCTGCCTAAAAATTATTGAGAGCTGTGATGGCACAACTAAAATTATATAATTAGAAATACATATGCTCCTATGAATCCTAACGAAGATTTAGAGGAAAAGAAATTG
>JBKPMK010000435.1:0-10619 GCA_046732115.1 Thermoproteota archaeon | reverse complement strand
GTTGTACTTATTATCCAATAGTCCATATTAGAAGAAGACGAAGAAGTGTCTTTGCCTTCTGTTCCAGGCCACCTTTCCATTTTCCATCCAAAGAGATCGCCATAAAATTTCTTTGCTCTATCAACATCATCTGCAGGTATTTCAAAGTGAACTATTGTCGGCATACAATAATCCTAAAAGTCATTGTACTTTAAAAATGACAAAAGTGACAGCTTATGGACATCTTTGTCAATGTAAACTTTCTATATTGCTTTGAGGGAGTTATGCACCCTGTCCTGGTATAGAAGGTGGGGCAGCAAAGATGTGTCCTGTTACGGCATGTAAACCAGGTGAACATTTTGTTCCAAAGGTGAACAAATGCGTTCCAGACAACTGTAAGAATGGCCAACATTATGACTCAGCAAAACAAGTGTATTCCACGCATCGAAGGGGCGAGACCTAGCATTATTACCCCTATTACAACCATTGCGGACATTACTCCTGATAACATTCAAACTTGAATATAACAAAGTTTTATAAAACATTTACTAAAGAAACATAGGTTGACTGGAACAAATGGAACGCTATAAAATTATAGCTCGCCAGTGTTAGATAAGAACCAACGTAATTGAATGATCCATTTGAGCTACATTCGATAGAAGAGATCGAACAAATGGAACGGCAACGTTCGCAAGCCATAGAATCATTCGAGATATCAGTATTCCATATCCAAAATGGTTTACCTTGCAGCTATCTCTGCATAGCTTAAGAGAGTAAATCATACAGGAAAACGCCATCATTTTGTTCATTAAGACAGTATCATAAGAATATTGAGAGGATGATCATGAGTGATTTGTGCGGAAGGCTGGTTTCTATTGGTTGAAGGTTATTGTATTGTTGGATTCTTGCTAGGAATTTGGGAGGTGTTCCAATCATTATTAGGTTTGCGACATCATGAGTATCACTCTTAGCTAAGTACACCCTGGCATCTAATTCACCTTTACTATATCCAACTATTGAGCACTTCCACACAGATCATTTGAATAATGAAAAGTTACTGTACAAAGCGGTATGCTGTCATTCTCAAGTAGTCGTTGCCAATCAGACCATACCCATGAGCCTTCGCTATAGCTCGAAATTTGTTTAAATTCAAGACATGGGATTTTACATGGGAACATGGCCTGCTCTTTCCACCTAGTATCGGATTAAAATGAGCTCGAGAGAAAATGCAGAGTAGATCTTGGCTCTCAAGTCATAATATATCATAACCACCTTTGTTACATTGATGATATCGTCTCTACTAATTATTACTCTAAAAAATAAGCCTTAGGACTGCAACGATAATCGTAACACCAATAATGAAGGCAATTGCTCCTGTTATTTCCCAGAACTGCGATCCGCTCCTTATGCATTCACAATTCGCGACGCATAGCACAGGACATATGTGAATAATTGCTGCACCTTGCAAAAACCATAATAGACCAAGAAAAACTACACACGATCCAGCAAGTACTAACACCAGTTGTTTTCGTTTCATCTCGATTCTACAGCCTAGCCTGACCTATTATGACACTCATTAGCACAGCAAAATATGAGTATTTTTTGGTAAGAACTAAGAACTTCAGTAAACCAATAATATGATTAAAAAGAGCAATCTCCATCCTCTATTATGTCTTCTTGTCTATGTTTTGCGATATCCCTTATCCAGGGGCAAACCGCTCTTCTGTTGACAAACTATGTCATTAACGTCAGGTTATGTAATTCTAAATCCGTATCAATTCATTTGATGTAATCTGCTCTGCTGCTGAACGTATTGTGTCTGTAACATACGTCCAAACTTTCGCATAGATTTGACTAGTAAGTATTCATTGGATTTTTCGTTCTTTTTTGCTTGTTCATTTTATTTATTTACTGGCTGGAAATTTGCATGTTCAAAGTGTTATGGCATGGTCTTCGCTATGTTCTGTCATAAGAAAAAAGGAAGAATCTTGCTAACTGCTAGATATCATATTGTGGAAGTTGCGAGTAGTGCAGGCTACTTGATTAGCATCATAGTGTGTACATACTTCATCAGGTGATGTCTTGCAAACAATTTGTTTATTGATTGTTTTGCATATAGCTGCAAATGCATGATTTGAAACAAAAAACGTCAGTCCTATAATAATAGATGTGGCTAAGGCTATCGTTGTTACCAAGGCGAATATTGTATTGTGGTTCATATGCTTACAAAATGGAGTGCTTATCATATGCATATATGGATTAGAATATTTTCTACTATCGTTTGGCTCGAATAAAATAAGTGTTAAAATAAGAAGATAAGATTATTAGTCTTCATGCCATATTAAAGCCTTGAAATATTTGCTTACTTAAAAAAGAAAATGAGGTATGATTTATCCTATCTCTAGCTGCACTGAGGGCAACCATCACTGTTGTCGCCGAGCATTTTATTCTTCTATCATTATGAAGCGTATGCTATCACGTATTGCACTACCTAATAACGATGCATGAGCTTCTTGGATTACTCGAATAGCTATCAGCCCTATGGCTAATACAACGAGCATCGGCAGATGTATGTTGAAGCTCAATAAAAAAGGGACAGTAAGAGATAATTTGTTATATATTCTACTTCCTTACAAGAACATCTTGTGTAATAGTACCATATATTGGCGTATTACCAAAATGATTCATTGTCTTTGCTGGATCTACCCAAATGCTTATTACATTATCATTTAGTGTTTTTGCACTTATAGGCACATCATTAACCGGTCCTTCTTTCATTGTTATTGTTGCAGTTCCATTGTATACAACTGTGTTTTTATCTGGCATTGACATACCTGTCAGCGTAAAGTTAGATATCTGATGTCTATGCAATGCACTCCCGTTTAGCATTACCATATTAAATACCGAGTTAAACGTCGCAGTAGGAAGATTATTTTTGTTGGCTCCTGTACTGTTTGCATTTGATGATGACATCATTGCAGTATCAGAGGTCATGTTTATTAGACTACCTCTCCATAAACCAGAAACAATCCAGGCAGGTTTCCCATCCTTATCATTTTGAACACTTGCAATTGTTCCTCTTGCATATACTCCTGGTTCGAGTATGGTGTTTTGCGGAGTGGCTCCGCCAGATTGTTGTTGTAGTGATGGTGGTGATTGAGGAGCATTATCATTCATCGGCATACCGTTGCCACCCATATTTGTAGTTGCAGATACTGGTGAAGCAAATATCATCGCTATACCAAATGTTAATGCTGCAACTATTCCTAAAGTTATGGAAGTCTTAGAATTCATTGTAATCACGTCAAGAGTGAAGTTACATATAATCTCTTACTATGATAGTTGAACTTGCCATCAAATAATAGATCAGCCATTAATGTATATAATAAGACAAAGGCTATTTGCTTCTCTGAATAGATGGATGAACGTATGTGATAGCTAAAGAGCGATTCTGCTGTTGTCTAGCTTTTCTTAGTCTTTCCCATTTCAACGGCCGAAAACCTTCATAAAAGAAGGACACAGCAGCAACTTTCTAGCAAAATTCCACTACAATTGGCTTAGTGGTATGATAGAGGCGGGTAAGCTTTATCATTTTGTATAGTCTTAAAGTACTATATCGTAAAAAGTTATTATTTATCGACGCTGATGTGGCACGCGTGTAAAATTGTCTAATAAAATGTATTGCTGCTCTGGTTTTTGTTATTTGGATCAAAATAGATTTCTGTATGCAACTTTTGTTACATCTATGATAGAGCCTCAATGCTGATGCAATTGCCCATTGCAGTCAGAGATCGTCAATTACAACTTTTATAGACATAGACTCATCATAATATGTAAATGGCTACAGCTTCAAGTCCCAGACGTTCTCCTTCCTAAGGAATATCGATGCAGCATATGTGGCAAAGTTTTTGATAGTGCTGAAACATTAAATTCCCATAAGAGAATCGACCACAGCCAGGAAGGTTATCAGCCGCCAGTAGGAGTAAGTTAGTTAGTTGTCATCATATACATGCCATTCTTATTTTTAAGTAACATCTGCAGAGAGTAAGCCCAATTCTATCGAGCGAAGTTAATTGTGTCAGTCCTCAGATTCGTGTTCTTCTATAGTTGTAGTCGTAGTTGTTGTTTTGTTTTCTGGTGTGTTCTGTAATATTCCATATCCAAAATGGTTTACCTTGCAGCCTTTGAAATATTGTATTTTGTTGCTGCTCGAGTGAATGTGAAACTAGCTTTTGTAAGTCTTTGAATACTATTGCCACTGGGAATGTAATTATCCCATAGTCAGCTTTAGCCTTTTGGGTATATTCACTTGTCCTAAACGTATGCGAATATACGATATAGCGTTGTCAAGTGCCAAGGGTTTTTTTATTCTTTACTTACTGTGATTCATTCTCAAATCAGAGCTAAACCTTAAAAAATTACTGCTAATGCTAATGAAAGAACAATAAAAGCAAGAATTTATTTAGATGAAACTATTTGTCCTGCAATCTCTCCTTGTTGATTTAGTTGAGTACGGATGGTCACATAGATATCCCCACGTTTCATAGCATTTACTAGATCTGTAACACTTTTTCCAAAAAATGGCCCCAGTAGATCATCTGCTGTAATAACTCCACTTGCCAATCTTCCATTAACTATTCCAGTAGGATATAGTGATTTAACCTGATTAAACCCAGTACTTATCTTCGCATAGGGGTCAAGTACTTGCGCAATTTCAGTTCCATTTTTAGTGCTGATATGACCGGCAATAGCTTTGTTTAAATTCATAACATCTACTTCATAAGACAAGGTTCCATTACTATTTGTATGAAATTTAGCTATACCTGTTGCAGGAGTATTTACTGGTGGTACAACATTTTTGCCAGATAGATTTGCGACAAAATTAGTTTGCTGTTGTGCATATGTCAAAACTGGAACTGTCGATGCTACCATGATTATGCTTGCAATTAGTGTATAACTACAGATTTTAGTAGTAGTAGATGATTTACTCATAGACTTATCATTACAACATATATTATAAACAAATAATGATAAAAGCCTGAATTAACTATGTTAATGCGCTAAATTAACATGGTTACTGCATGCTTTTCAATGTGATTAACGCACTTATCATCATCATATGATACATAGACAACATGCTGTAGAATCTTCTTACACGTGTGAAGAATGTGCTGAATCATTTCATAGTCGAGAGGAGCTTTACGATCATATTCATCAAATGCATTGAACATAGTAAAAGTCATCGGTTGAACACAAACATAGGATAACAGACGAATTAAACAAACTTCTGTACCTGTATGAAATTCCATACGAGAATTCACCATAAAGGAAGCCAGATTGCTGGATAATATTGGATTTGCTCAATTATTTTTCTTCAATGCACCAAGAACGGAGCTATTATGACAGCCAATATCGTTGTTGCTATCAATGCAATTAGGAAAAGTTGTTCACGTGTTATTTCGATACATAGATCATGGATCAAAAATGATCAATTGGTAATTTAAGGATAGATCAACCAAGCCTAGAAGACTGTTTGTCTACCTGCTTTAGTTAGTTGGCCATTGTTACTGGCATCGCTGTTGTGGTCATCATCATTAGTCGAATCCAATGACAGACGTTTCTTTTGCAAGTGCTGCTCTTGTTGCTTACTTCTGATATAATTCAAAGCACTATCTATAGTTGTAGCTTTTGATAATAATTCTAGCTTCACCAAATGGGTATCCTTGAATAGTTCCATTGCCTGCAGCTTTTCCCTGTTATCGTCTGATGTCTCAATTATATCGAATGCACGCTTGATTATGGCGTCTAACGTGCACTGTTCAGCTTTTGTTCTCAAAATTCCAGATTTTTCCTTCGTAAATATTCTGCTGTCCAGATTTTTAGCTTTATCTGTTAAATCGCGATTTATAAATCAGCATACGAAGGATCTATAATTTCAGGTATGTGTATAATCTTATTTGACTTCATAACCTGTTTAAGCATATATCTACTATATCGGCGTCCTCTTTCGGTGCCTTCATAATACAAGAAAAAAGGCTGAAATTCCATTCCATTAATAAGTCCCAAGTCTTTCGACGTGCCAAGATACTCGACGGTCTATGAATGAGTTAATCCTGCAGCGTAACCTATTCTCGTCTTGCTCATCTGATTCCGATAAAGTGGCTAAGTGCTTTCTGGTTGCAGCAATGTGAGGTTAAAGGTAAATTGTTTTTAGACATTAAACTTTTGAGTAGGTAATTTTAACGAAGGAGGAGGGACATGAGAAAAATAATTGTTTTATCAATGATTTCATTAGATGGAGTAATACAAGCACCTGGTGCACCTGAGGAAGATACATCAGGCGGTTTCAAATATGGCGGTTGGGTTGCACCTTACTTTGACGAAGTTTATGGTAAGGTCACGGAAAAACAGCTGAAACCTGCAGATCTTCTTTTGGGCAGGAAAACATTTGAGATTTTTGCCGATTACTGGCCAGAGCATGAAAATGGATGGCCAGGTATCAATGATGCCACAAAATACGTCATGTCCAAGACCATGAAAAAGTCAGATTGGAAAAACTCAGTTTTCCTCAAAAGCTTGGCGGATATCGAAAAGCTCAAAAATTCAAAAGGTCCTGACATTCAAGTTCACGGCAGTAGTGAGCTCATTCAGCTGCTAATTAAGAATGATTTAGTGGACGAACTCTGGTTCAAAATTCACCCGTTGACTCTTGGTAAAGGAAAAAAGTTGTTTGACAATGGCACGAATCCGGCGGCATTTACACTAATAGAGAGTTCTGTTACATCAAGTGGAGTGATTATTGCCAATTACAAGCGAGCTGGAAAAGTCAAGACAGGTACTGTTGGAGCTTGAGGCGGCCAATCTGTTAATAATTCCCCTAGATAAGCTGGATATCTTCATCAGGTGTTTTAGTTTATAATCATTGGTGGGCATTAATAGCTGATGTTTGAAATGCGTCAACTATGCTGCAAACGAGTTGTAGCAACAGTCGCTTTATCCCATTATGTGATTAAATTCCTAGAAGTCAGGTCATTATTCCTCCTCCTCTTTTACTTTGATCATGCAGCACTCTATTCCTGTTTGCAGCAGTAGTATCTGAAATAGCTGGCTCTTTGTCTTCTCCTTGCTCCAACTATTTCTGTATTTACAAAGTTCTGGAAATCAGGATTAAACCATTTGTCTGGCTCTATTTGTTTCCATGTTTCTTTGATGGTTCGCCTTCGAAATATATGTCTCATCTATTGTGACCACCCTGCCCATTCGGTATCATCAAGTACTTTTCTTTTACGCATTGCATATGCATGAGAACATATCCACAGTACATAAAATGAGTATGATTCCTCTCGTGATAGCCTTACTTGACTGTCTATCACTCCTTGTATCGAAGGATCCTCTATGGCACGTTCTACCATTTTGAGATACTTTTCACCTAAGTCATTGAGACCTCTAGTTTGTGTATCAATTGACAGACTTTGTAGTTGTCTTTTTGAGAAAAATAGTGTTAACACCATCGTCCCTACTATTCCGATTGTTTGTGCTATACTCAGCATGTCAGAAAATCCTATTACAATACCTTCAACCATTAGCCTCAATCGTATAGGTGTTGATAATAAGCATTATTGGTACAACAAGGTATAACAAACTAAAAGATACAAACGTCATAGTATCATCAACTACTCTGGCATTATTGAGTAGTTCTAGCACGACTATCAGCCGTGAGGTGTAAAATACTAAAATACTTCCCCTTGGACCAAGTCCTATGGCAGCAGCGGGTACCACTACTAAGAATGTTCCAAACTGGAAGGTTTCAGGAGACTGGTTTGATGTATGTAAATGCAATATGCCATGTCCATGTGAATTCGCTCAAACTCCTACTTATGGTGAGTGTGACGGTATCCTTGCATATCATATCAATAATGGAAATTATGGGCAGACTACACTTGATGGTTTGAATATTCTTGCGCTAGGGGGCTTTAAAGGTAATATCTGGGCTGGTGACAGAACAACAAAAATAGATCTTGGGTTCTTTTTTGATGAGAAAGCTAATGAAAAACAAAGAGAAGCTCTTAATATGATTTTTACCGGTCAGGCGGGTGGCTTCATGGCTGAAATGGCAAAGATAATAGGAAATGTAAGAGGACTTGAATTTGCTCCAATTAAGTTTGAAATAGCGGATGACCTTAGTTATTGGAGTGCAGAAATACCTGGAAAAGTATTAGCAAAGGCTGAAGCATTAACAGGACCTATGACTCCACCTGGTAAGAGAGTTTTTTTGAGAATATGATTCGTTCTAGTGATTTGTGCCATCGCCAGAACGAGCCAATGACATTATATTCTGGTTTCCTGCTCCCCAGATTGCTCTCATTATTAGTTTGGAAATCTTCCATGAGCTGCCGTCTTTAAGCAATGTAAAGTCATACTTACCACCCAATGTCCATTTATCATCACCATATGGATTATGAAGGCAATGCGTAGCCTGAAAATATGCCTTTACTGTAGCTTGCTGCTCAGTTAGCTCGACTAAGTGATTTGATATCATATGATGAGTTGTTAGATGCTCTAATGATTTTTTCCATTCTGTAACTAAGACTGATGGATCTAGCGTTACAGGTTGCCCCCTGTCAGTGATGTATAATCAATTACACTGGATTAGCAAATAAACTCCTTAGATCTTGCCATCTCTTTTCATCTGTAAGATCCATCATTTTTATTGTTGCATCTATAAGCAGCTGTTTATCTTCATGCACATACGGCATTTTGAACAAGTGTATATATTTTTGACAAATGTAGGATCGGTTAAAGGAAATTCACGCTCTCTTGCTCTTATAAAATTATGTATTGAGCTGTAGTTAACCACTGATATTGTTTAGCTTAATATAATGTGATAATATTTAACGTACTTTGTTATGAGTGCCAAACATTCTATTGATGATGATAATAATGGATGGCAAGTATCAAAACGTAAAATAGACTTTCAAAGCGAAGGATTAAGAGTAGTAGGCAACTTGTTTGTACCTCACAATCCGACTACAGAATCAAATCAAGCTGTTAACAAAGAAAGAATTGAGGCATGTGGAATATCTATGGGTGGAGGCTACATGTTACAGTTAGCTGCTTTTGACAGAAGAATAAAGGCAGTTTCAATCGTAGCTTCGGGTCTCAATCTCGGAGATACATCGCTGGAGATGCTTGGTAAAGAGGGTTTACAAATTTCTTAAAGGGGATTTAATGCTGCAAGACAACAGCATTATGAAACAGCTGAAGTACAATATATTCCAGCAGTGGCTACTGATAACAAACCTGCAGCCATGATAGGAGATGAGCCGTTTGAATATTACGGGACGTCACATGCATGGAGTCCAGGATGGGTAAATCGGTATACTACCGAATCAATTGAAAACTTGATGTCATATAAATGCTGTACCATATTCCCACCATGTTTCACCTACGCCACTTCTTATAGTCCACGGACGAAATGATAAATACTGTTTCCCAAAATTCGCTCAATAAGTATATGACCAGGCTGGCGAACCCAAAGAGATTACTGGGTAGATACTACCAATCATATTGACCTTTATGATAATGAGAAGTATGTAGGTCCTGCCATTAATAAAATCGTGGAATGGTTCAACAAGTATTTACGACAATAGACTGAATATGTGAGGTGTAATAATAGAACTACATTGAATCGCCCATTCGAGTTACCATCTTTAGAAGAGATACAAGAAATGGAAAGGCAAAGTAGATATTCAAAGACTCTACTTTGAATCTTTACGATGCCGTCATAGTTAGAACTGCAGATATATATGTATTTGGAGCTTTTCCATGACGAGATGATTTCTCGCAGGTCTTCGAAGAAAGATGAAAAAACTAAGGAGCCACACTTTGGGACATATCACCATTCGACGTCTGCGGCTTCCAAGAATACGCGTGAGGTAGTGAAGACCATGTTCACAGATGCCTTTGCTTCTCTTCCACTTAGAAGAGATGACAAGTTGCAGATTCTCGATGTGGGTTGCGGGCTAGGCTTCTTGAGCTGTATGAGTGCTGAATTCTACAAGAATGCCCAGATAACTGGTATTGACACATTTAAGCATGCCAGCCTCAAAGGATCCAGCCTCGAGAAAGCTAAAGAGAACGCGAGTATTCTTGGCTTCTCGAATAGGATTGATTTTAAGAAGGGCGACGTGTTTAGGTTCATGCCAGCCAAAAAGTTTGATATCATAGTCTCTAACCTCGTTTTCCATAACTTTGGGAAGATGCGATTTAAGGCATATTCCCGCCTTTCGTCATGGGTACGCAATAAATCCTTTATCGTAATGGGTGATATATTCTTCCCACGCAATACAGACCTTGCACAGCTCGTGAAGGAATTCTGGATTGTAAGAGAGATCAGGACCCGTAAGAAGGGTTTCGAACAGTACTCACTACTTGTGATGTCGAATGAGCATTCAGTGATGAGAACAAAATAACTTTGATCTGAAGGTTGGACCATCATTTAATTAGCAATATGAAATCAAGAAAATGTATTATATCGTCTTTATCAGATTGGGACGAGCTACATGTTAGTCATTCTTTTGTGCCCAAATACAAAGGTGGGAAGGCTCCTAATGATCCGAATGCTGAAATCTTCACTTTGG
>JBKPMK010000434.1:0-21227 GCA_046732115.1 Thermoproteota archaeon | reverse complement strand
CTTTAGCAACTGAGGGTAATACTAATATAATAATTGTCCGGGGTCCTGAAGTTCTATCCAAATGGGTCGGTGAGTCTGAAAAAGCAATACGGGAGATTTTCAGAAAGGCAAAAGCTTCTTCACCTTGTGTAGTAGTATTTGATGAACTTGATTCTCTTGCAAGACCAAGAGGCGAAGATGATGCTTTTGGTAATGAAAGAGTACTTTCTCAGATTTTAACTGAAATAGATGACTCCGGCAATTCAGAGGTTATAACTGTGGGCATTACAAACAGACCCGATCTTATAGATACTTCTTTGCTTCGTCCAGGACGATTAGACTTGATAGTGTATATTGGTACACCGGATGAGCAGGCAAGACTTGAAATTATTAAACTGATAACTTCCTCAATGCCACTTGCCTCTGATGTTAACTTGCAAGATATATCCCAGTCTACAAAAGGCTTTAGCGGAGCAGATTTAGTTGCATTATGCAGAGAAGCAGCAGTCAGCGCCTTACGTTCGAAATCTGGAGTCGTCTCTAAGACTGACTTTGGAAAGTCATTACATATGGTAAAGCCTTCCATAACAAAAGATGTAGAAGACTGGTATGAATCTATAAGGAAGAGCGTTACATCCGCAATGCCAAAAACAATAGATAAGGCATTCTATGGCTAGAACAAAATATACTGAGGAGTTCTGAATTAAAGATTGGAACTTAATACCACGTACATTTATACAATAATATATCTCTGGTACAAAAATATCATAGTATTGATATACTTCCAGAATATAATACAACTTCTATACTGTATGAAGTACCCAATACGCAACGTAATATATGAAAAAATAAAACAAGCTGGTAATATGATGGATTCTGATCTGGTAAATGCCTTGAATAAGGATGCCATAGATTTGAATGAATCTGAGTTAAATAAGATTCTACTTGACCTAGAGATATATGGCTTAATTAGAGTCTCTTGGGTCACAAAAGATAAACGGAGAATTGAAGCAGTAGTAGATTCACAACAGTAAATTTCTTGATATACGGACAAATATGAAATCATCGATACAGACAAAAACTTAATACTCATTCAAGCCTAAAAAAAAGGAGAGTATGCTCTTTATAGCCGCGCCTTCATACGTATTAAAACAGATAAGAATAATGAAACGCCAATGTTGAAATGCATTAATGTTATATCAGATCCTAAATAGCCATTCTACATGTGTGTAATTATATAATTAAAGTAACATCATTAAATTCGCAAGTATGATGCGATTATTAATACTCATTCTGGTACCATTTCGCAAATAGGTTTAGTGCCTTTGAGCGATGCGAAAAGGCACTTTTCATATTTCTAATTTGCAGCTGTCCAAAAGTCAGAATAGATCCTGCAGGGACAAATATGGGATCGTAACCCCATCCACCATCAGTTATTCTATATGAAATCCTACCATATGCCTCACCTCTGAAACTTTTAGGTTTTCTTTTTCCATCATAATACGTGAAATACGATCTGAATACAGCAGATCTACTCTTCGAGTCAAGCAGTAATTTCAAAATTCCATTATTTCCGATAGTTTTGTAGACATAAGATGAATACTGACCAGGAAAACTATTCAACGCATCTATGAATAAGCCGTCATCCTCCACAATAACAGGTTTTGATATTTCTGCAAATGCACTTTTTGCTTTACTTATTGCAATTGCTTCTATTGAATCCGATTGTATTTCTGTCAAGGCGACATTATAAAACTCAATGCTTATATCATATTGTTGGAGAATCAACTGGCTTTCCAGATACTTATCTTTATTTGTAGTCGCAAAGTAAAGTAAACTCACAAAGTTAATGGAATTTTTCAGAGATAAAAATTGTATTAGTTTTAAGTTACTCTTGCATACCTTCCGCGCTGTTCGATTTCTCTGATCTTTTTCAAAATCTTCTCAGTTTTAGCTTCGCCCGCTATTTTTGAGTAGCCTTTTATAAAGTATCTGTATGCATCTTCGTAGATTGATTTGTGAGCGCTTGCTAAGACTTGTTTTATCAATCTGATATCTACCGCTTTATCTTCTAAACGTGAAGAGTAAAAGGAAAGGCCAAAATCAACTAATACTATCTTTTTAGATAAAATAAAGTTAGAGGTAGTAAGATCACCGTGAATAATATTGTTATCATGGAGTATCCCAGTATAGCTGCCTATCTTAGAACATAATTGAGGTGTTACTATCTCTTTTACATTTGCACCTTGTATAAACTCCATTATAATTTCAGCATGCAACGGATCTACGAAGTAAACGAACGGGCAAATAATCCCTGTATTTTTTGCGTTAGAGAGCATATTAGCTTCATGAATAGTCCTATATCTGCGGATTTCATTATCAAGAAATTCATGACGATAGTGCTTAGGGATTCGTATCTTTGAAATAGCCTTCCTACCGTACCAGTTAACCAGGTAAATATCAGCTTCGGCCCCTTTTTTTATTAATATATTTTTACGATTCAATAGTATAATATATCTTTCACTTAGCAATAAAAATATGAATCCAGCGAAACCTAGACAAGGAGAAAAAACAATTTTGCAAGAAGATTGTGCTGAGGATGAATTAAAGAATGGCATATTGACGTTGACTAACCAGAGGATTATCTTTGAAAAAACAGAGGGCAAAATTGCAACTCTTTCCAAGAGCACAGGAGATGTACTATTGGATATTCTTCTCAATAGAATATCATCTGTGTCTGCAGAAGGATTTATCATAAAGAAAGTTGTAATTTCTACGGATGGTATGACATACAAGTTCGGTGTCTTTAACACAGGGAAATGGGCAAGAGAAATCAAGAATCAAATAAATATGAGCAAAATTACATGACAATTCTACTTTCTCCATCCAACCTCTACGGTGTCCAGTCTCCATGACTGATATGTGAATGAGTTTTCTATGCTTATACCGTGTTTGTATGTAGTATACTCAAGCATTCCCGTCCAAGCAATTTGTACCGCGTTGTCTCCTGCAAAATTAATTGGGCATGAAAATAGTTTCGCATCAAATCTTTCAGAGGCACTTTCAAGCATCTCCACAAGTCTCTTGTTGGCTGCAACCCCTCCTACAATCATTACTTGCCTTTTGCCCGTAAATGATATTGCTCGTTCTACTGATTCGGTAATCATCGCAAATGCAGTTTCTTGCAATGAGTAGCATATATCTGATAACGCATTCCTAGGTTCGGAAGCAAGCTTTATAGCAGCAGTAAGCAGCCCGGAAAGTGATACATCATTTCCTTTTACAATATATGGCAGACGCAGATAATTTTGAGATGACTGACTAGCGAGCTGTTCTATCCTTCCGCCACATGGGGAGGCAAAACCGATCGCCCTTCCAAATTGATCAATCAGTTGACCTATTGTAATATCTAGGGTTTCGCCAAAGACTCTCCATCTCTTCTCAGAAAAAGCCACCAGGATAGTATGACCACCCGAAACTAACAATACCAATGGGTCCGAAGCGCCTGTAATCATCGTTCCTAGTTCGATATGTCCTAGAGCGTGATTAACTGGGATTAGTGGCTTGTTGTAAAATGCGGCAAGGGCCCTTGCTATTACAGCTCCCACGCGTAGACATGGGCCTAGTCCAGGACCAGCAGAATATGCAATGATATCAACTTCTTTCATAGTGGTTTTTGCTTTTTCTAATGACTGTTTCAAAACAGACGATGCTGTCTGAGCATGGTGCCTCGATGCTTCCCGCGGATGAATTCCGGAACCCTCTGGAGCCCTATATTGATTACGTATGTCTGAAAGTATTTTACCTTTATTTCTATTACTCAAAGAAGACTCTAGTATTGAGCATCCAAATGTATGAGCAGTACTCTCTATTCCCAAACAGAGCATATTTTTCATGCATTATCCATTGCTTGTAGCCGAAACTATTTTTACAACGTCATTATTCTTAAGTTTGTGTTCTGCACCAAGCCTTTGTTTAGTTCTAGCATCTATAGCATACAGGAAACCTTTTCCTATTTCGGCATGAATTGTGATTGCTAGATCTTTTGCAGTTGAACCTTCAGGTAGCAAATAGGCATCTGGCAGAACATTTCCTTTTTTATCCATTAGCTTTATCTCGTCCTGGACTGGATAAACAACATTTAATTTTAATAATCTAAAACACGCTAGATCAATTACTTCCTGAACGCCAGTCGAACCATATTTTGCAATTAAAGAATGTATAGCGTCAAGGGCTTTCTTTTGTTGCTCGTTTAAAACAACACCTGACCTGATAGTGAACGAATTGTCTCCTGGCAAATAGTGTAAGAATCCTTTTTTTGTAGCTCTTCTAAGCAGAATTTCTGCTTCGGCTATACATGGAATTATATTTAAACCAAGGTCTTTGAGCTTTGTGATGTTAGTTTCAGCAGTCGGTAAATCAGACTTATTTGCAGCAATAACAATAGGTTTAGCTCTTGTTCGTACTTTTTTAGAAAAGTTAAAAATGTCTTCTTCTTTCCAAAGGGTTGCTTTTTTGCTTCGTAATCCTGTTTCTTCAAGAGCTTTGTCAATGTGGGGCTCATCAATACCAAGTCCAGTCAGTCGTTTTGACAGCATGTTTTCTAGTTTTTGTGCTTGGCTCTCAGCTTCTCTTGCAACCTTATTCCAGTCCCTATTTATTATGGACGCCAGCCAGAGATCGAATTCATCTTCAACAAATTTCACATCGTACAGTGGATCACCAACGCCGACTGGAACTGATTTGCCTTCGCTATCTGTAGAAGCAGATGCGTCCACTACATGAATTAATACATCTGCTTGTCTTGCATCATCCAAAAATTTATTTCCAAGCCCCCTACCACTATGAGCTCCAGGAACAAGGCCAGCTACGTCAATCAGTTTTATGGGAATAAATCTATTGCCATCTACACACATCGAGTGAACCGGATTATCTTGAACTCCAAACTCCCTACAGACGCATTTTACTCTGGCGTAGCTGACTCCTAGATTCGGTCTGATGGTTGTGAAGGGATAATTTGCAGCCTGTACTGAAAGTTCAGTAGCTGCATTGAAAAATGTAGATTTGCCAACATTAGCTTTGCCTATTAGACCAATTAGCATAATATAGTATCAGGGATGATGATGACCAACATTAATGTCTTTAACGTCTTTTCATGTAAAATTAGCGTCATAATCGCCATATTAGATGATATAATTACATTGGTGGGTATGTATAAAATCATCAATATCATCATAACCGATAAGATACTCCAAAGCTTAGATTACAATTTTGAAAGACGTTAAACTAAGTTAAACCTTCCAAGAGGCACGATATTTTATATGGTTTATAAAATAGATATGAAAAATTTCCATTCACCTGACAAGACTTTTATTCAATCGACTCAATTATTACTGGAAGTGGCTGGGATTGTTGCTATTTACAATCTGGTAGCAGAAGCTCAAAGCAATATAGTAACGCAATATCTATCTCACTCAATGCAAATGCTTCAACATAGGGGAAAAGCTTATTGGAAGATGGTGATAGGAGACGGAATGATTGGTAGAGAAGGCTCTCTTCCTCCAGATTATGATATATTGAAGATGGCTCAAGAACAAAAATTATACGCTAGCAATGGAATAGGCTATCTTTCCAAGAGATCCCCCCAATTTCCCAGTATGAACAAAATACACGCTGCCCTTGATGGATTTTTCGTAGATACGGAGAAATTGCATTTACATCCGTACATAGGACAAGCGAGACACTCAGACTCACTTTTCAAATGTTACTATATTTTTGTATACCTCTTACTTAAGAAGCAAAATCCTGAGCTAGCGGCTGAATTCCTTGACCGACATTTAAGGGGAAACCTGATTATAAAGGTAAATGATGATATTTATGCTTATAGAAATAGTTCCGGTTTTAAACCACTTGTAGTAGGTACAGATAGGGACAAAACACTCTATATCATAGCCTCGGAAAATTCATTACGGACGTCGTTCATAGATATGGATTTTAGTGATATTCCTGCAGGCCAACTAACAAAACTAAGCTTAAAAAAAGGACTCGAGATCCTTACAAATTTAACTGTTGGAAGACTAATGATGGATCCTTTTGAATTTATTCGAGAATCACATGTAGCAGCTGTAATAAATGGTAAAAGCGTATATGCAATAAGAAAAAATATTGGTAGGGAACAGGCTAATCTTCTTGCAAAAGAGATAGATATAGGCTCAGCTTATGCCGAACCAGACTACACTCGCCCAATGGCATTGGGTTTTAGTATAGAATATCAAAGACACAGTAAAGATTTTGAGATCTCAGAAGGCATAATCAAAGATAGATATGATGATTCAGATCATATGATAGACTTCTCAGAGCAAGTTAGTAAAAACAAGTTACTTACTACAGGTAGATCTCTCAAATTTGTTATTAGAAATCTAGTTCAAAATAAAAAGGTAGCAACAATTCAGGGAACAATTCAGACAGGTAGCACTGCTAGAGAAACGATTTACTATTTACGTCATGCAGGTGCAAAATGCGTAGACGTTATTGTCAGTTATGTTCCGACAATAGATGGAAGACAGGTTGGACTTTATACTCATAATAGAGAACTTCTTGCGAACAAATATGTAGGCGAAGTTTCCTCGATAAACGAACTTAACAGCAAAGTTACAAAAGAAATAGGAGCGGATTCTTTAAATTATAATTCACCTGAAATACTAGCTCGTGGTATAGGTCTATCCGAAAAAAATCTTTGGTTTCCTGAGTGGGTAAGATTTTTGGATTATAGAAAGTTGTAATAATGACCAAGAACATAAGAGATATTGACATCAGTAGGATAACGAAGCGGATTCCAGATAAATCTCTTATACTATTAACTGATGGCAAGAATGAAAGCCAAGGATTTATTATAGAGCATATTGAGCTTCGTCAATATATCGAACATGTTGATCCTTCCCTAGGTAATTACTCGTTGTTGACCGTATTAATAAAAACTGACAAGGGGGAAGTAGAAATGAAATATGATGAGGGTTTTAGAGGTATCGATGTAATTGAATCGGCCGCAACCATGCTAACACAATATGCTGGACTTGCATCTTTAATTAATCGTGCATTAATAGAGCTACAACGTTAAAACCGCAAGTATGCATGTACAAGACATATCATATCAATAGTACTTATTTGGTACTTAATTTTTAATATTTTGGCCAGTTAGTACGAACTTTAAATATGCACTCTCCTCGAGCGAGGGACGTGTGTTTGTGTTATATCCTGTCATCTTTATTTCGCCACATTTTCACTTTTGTGGATGTTAAAGTATTTGTTCTGCTTCCGTTAGCGAGCTTACTCTTAGCGACCAATTAAAATTGTGGTTCCATGGTTGGTTGAACAGTATGGCAGATTTTGGAGGCACTATATCTACGAAGTTTATTGGAGCATCATCGATTAATATGTCAAATGGGTATTCTGCTTTAGGAGTAGCATCATAGACAAATAGTAAGTCATCAGAATATATATCGTAAAAATCAAGCCATTTTGCAACATATGCTACAGTTGACCGCTCTCTTTTTGTTAGGATGGAAATTCTGTAACCTTTTCGATGAATGCGCTTCGTGATTCTTCCTATTTGTGGCTCTGTAGGGGGTATATCTTTCCAATGGTATTTCCACACATATCTAAAAATTCTATATACTTCATCAGCAGAAATAGAAAGTACGTCAGCAATGTCCCACTTGTTAATTTCATTTTTGCTAACTCTTGCATTTTTACGCTTGTTATACTCGTTTGTCCACATCACCATGACATCCGCAAGGACAGAATCCACATCGATTGCAATGGTTTTAGATGCTCCAATGCGAGACATAATTCGTATACTTAGATTAATGAAATATTTATTTAGAGCCTTCCTCTCAATTGTTTGATTAATTTGGATTTTTCTTATTCGTTAGACCTATTTTAGTATCTTTTGTAATCTTATTGCTTTTTCCGTTGACTAAGGCGAGAAAAATACTGGATTGCGTTAGTCTATCTCTTATATCATATGTTGTTTATGTCATATACCATGTTAAAAAGAGATCTCAATTTTGGAAAATAAAGAAGAAAAAAGGAGCCTTATTAAATGGGAAAAAAGAATATAATAGATCTTACAGGAAAGAATAAGAATAACGAGAATAACACTAATGCGGAACAAGTATTTGACATAGCAATAATAGGCGGCGGATTTGCAGGGTTATCTGCGGCACTACTACTTGGTAGATATATAAGACCTACAGTAATTTTTGACAGTGGAAATACAAGAAACTCAGTGACAAGACAAGTTCATGGTTATTTGGGTTTTGAAAATATTTGTCCCACACAACTTATTAAGAAAGCTTGGAAAGATGTAAAGCAATATGAATCCATAAAGGTTATACACGAGAAAATCGAATTCGTTAGCAAAGACAACGATATTTTTTTATTAAAGACAGACAAAACCCGAAGCTCTATTAAATGTAGATACGTTATAGTGGCTACAGGAATCGAAGATATAAAACCCAACATAAAAAATTTTGTTAGATTTGACGGAAATGGAGCATGGCATTGTCCCCATTGTGACGGATTCCAAAGTACCGACAAAAGACTCATCATTATTTCCTCTGGTGATAAGAGCATAAATTATGCAAAAGAATTCTTAGGATGGACTCAGGATATTACGCTATTTATGAGTGACAGTTATCGGATTACACACAAAGAATTAGATGAAGCAAAAAAATTAAAGATCAAGCTAGTAGAAAATGATATCCCCGTAAAAATTACTGTAAATAAAAAGGGATCCTTGACAGGGATTATGTGTAAAAGTGGGAAATCATGTCCTGGAGACGTAATATTCTATTATATCGGATACAAAGTTAGAAATCAAATTGCAAGACAACTTGGGTGCGAAGTAGATGATCAAGGTTTTGTCAAAGTAAATAGCATGCAGCAAACCACAATTCCTAATGTTTATGCAGTAGGTGATATAGCTACAGATAGACACTATGTAGTCCTGGCAGCAGCAAGCGGAGCGCTTGCCGCTATATCAATTTATGAGACGCTGCTAAAAGATGCAATCAAGAGAAAATATGACAAAGAATAGCGTATGAAGAAAATAAATTCGTCTAATAACCTGTAGACAATTTCGTTGATTGTTTTTGTTTCTATTTATGTTCCTTCGCACTACCACGTGGTGAATGACTGCAGGTATTTATACCAGAATCGGGCCTATACTCGCAAAAATAATCATTAGGTGTGCATAAAGCAGTACTTTTTATTTTGAGGCATTGGATATTGAAGAATGAAAGTCTTAAGGAATTTACCTATCCCACGATTAGCTTCGTCATTGCAGTCATGTTGGGGCTATACGTGGCTATTCCTTCTTAATTGTACCTTGTGATCTTGAAACGAATTTAACCCCTCTAATAGTGCTAAAAAGTTCACTTCCGCACTCAGTACAAAAATAGTTTAAATAATATGAAAATGTATTCTACAATAGATAAATGAATGCTAGCATGGATTTTCATCTAATCATTTCTCTGGTATACGTTATAGGTTAAGGGATACACCTAATTTTCTCTAAAAAATTTTACGCAGATTGCTGATGATATTTTTATAGTAATGATTGAAAATTATTTTGTATTGATAGTTATATATTCCCAACAGGTGCTAAGTTTATCGAACCAAGATGATAGAACAAAAATTAGCAATCGTAGCAATTCATGATATTAATCCTTTACATTCAGAAGAAATAATAAAAACATGTCATGAACTCGACAAACTTAAAATTAGATATAATCTGAGCATAGTGCCGCACTATGGAAAACAATACAACCTTAAAGATCATCGTGCTTTCTGTGATGAAATTTCTTCATTATTAAAATCTGGAAATATAGAGCTTACGTTACATGGATTCTATCATCAGATAGATGGAAAGATAGAGGATTTCGATACAGAATCAAAAGAAGAAGAAAAGCAAGAAATCCAACGAGGATTAGATATTTTATCTGCTGTTAATCTACCTAGGCCATCTATGTTTATACCCCCAGCATGGCACTTGAGCCGCCAATGTATAGAAGCATTAAAGGAATTGAACTTTAATATGTCAGAATCTATGACAGATATTGAATTTATTCAAGAAGGCAAAAAATACATACTTCATCCTGTCATAAATTGGGATCAACAAGGAGATAAAGAAAAAAATAAACAAACTCTGCAGCAGAACAAAGAGATGTTTTACAAAAGAATATTCAATGTCAATGGTAAAACTAACGGTCTATTCAGAATGGCTATCCATCCTCCTCATGACCCAGATGGTGCATTGCAAGACCAAATTGAAATGATTAGATATATAAAAGAAAAAGAAGGTTATCAATTAATAAAGTATTCTGATTTGTTTAATATATACGAAAAGAATGTTTCTAATGAAGTCTGGGTACATCAGTAAATCGTTATTGTTGGGTTGGTCAGATTAAACTATTCTGATAGTTGCCCCTGATTATCATATTCCTGTGCAAGTTGCAAAAAAGGTAGCTGCCAACATTGCTATAATATTAAATGAACTAACTTCTAGTCCTAGGTCGTGTTGGTACTCGAATAATATGTGCATAGCGCTCCATTTTTTGGTTTTAATCTTTGTTTTTGGCAATTCGTAGCATTTCCAGGCTTTATGTAAAGCGTCCCATATTTCATTATCATAATCCTAATTCTAACCTTTTTGACCCATTTGTGTTTTTCATATAATCTGGTTCTTCTCAATTGCGGAAGTCATAGGATAGAATACAAGATTTTTCCTTCTTCTGCTAAACCTCTAATATTTCATTGTGAATAGTTCTGCTTGAGTTTGATACTCTTTGGAGTTCTTAAATTTTCTGCCTAAAAGATATTATGATAAGTATGTATACGAATTGTTAGATAACGATGTGGTTGCGACAATCTATGGATCTTTCCAAAGTATACCTAGTGTAAAAGCAACGCTCTTTTTGACGATGTACTGCGTTTACATTTCCATACTACTATCCAACATTCTATGTGCTACAAAGTAATTACAATGCGGTAATCAGCACCATGATTCTCCATAATTGGCTCTGCATATTTCATGTAAAATTTTAAGTAGGGTTTAGTACATAATCTTTTAGGTGAATAATAGTATTGAGTTCAGACGATATAGAGCCATTTGACTGGTATAGAAGATTTTTTAGCGGAATGGGTAGGAAAGGCTTTGGAACAGGATTCTTTGACGACATGTTCAGAGGTTTTGATCAAATGAGACGTGAAATGGAGAGGGAATTCGAAGATCTAGAAAAAAGAATTCCCAAAGACTTGGTTAGGGAATACACTACACCAGAAGGTGGAAAAATAAGAGAAGCAGGACCATTCGTGTATGGTTATTCTATGACTGTAGGGCCTGACGGTAAGCCAAGAGTAAGAGAATTTGGCAACATAAAACCATCAAGGGGTTTTGGTGGAATGTCTAGACCTGAAATTAGTGGTGAGCTCGAGCCTTTAGTTGATATAACTACAACCGACAATGAAGTTAAGGTGGTAATAGAAATGCCTGGAATAAACAAAAACAACATCAGGATAAATGCCTATGATCAAACGTTAGAAGTAAAAAGTGACGATCCTAAAAGGAAATATCACAAGGCTATTGAGGTTCCTCCAGAGACAGATATCGAAACTGCTAAATCTACCTACAATAACGGGATATTGGAAATCACGTTTAAGAAAAAGGACCAGACGAAGTCAAAAGGCAAGACAATAAAGGTAGAGTAAAAACCGGGCCAAATAATCCGTTTGGCCTTGCTATGTTTTGTACAAGGTATTGCTGTATATATAGTAAAAATTATCCTATGCAAAATGAATCAGCAAAGTAAATCATTCCTTACCTAATCAATCGAAATGAATTAATCATTTTCTGTATTGTTGGTAAATATTTAGAATACTGTCCAGGCTCTGCCTTGTATGTGATAAGATAAGCCTTATCTCCCTTTAATGTCCAAATCTGCATTGCTTTTCGTTCACGATTCATATCGTCTGTTGCAGTAAATACTATCTTCTTGGCAAAATTGCCTGACAACCATAACTCACTTGATTCTATAAGTCTAAAATCTGGATGGCTCTGTGTCAAGTTTTTGATCTGTATTTTTGTTATTTCGTTAAGTGGCATATTTTTTGATTTTAATTGTTGAACTACTATGCCAAGACCTGCAGAATATGTGTTTGAATTACCTTCTGAACTTGCGAGAAAGGTGACTAGTCCTCGAACATGTAATTCATGTATCCACCCAGCAGGATAATCTATTTCTATTCCTATGGTATCATCTTTATACTTTAAGAAATTATTGTTAGTATTTATTGAAGAGGACCCACCAAAAATAGCTGATACAGGTTTTGCCGAATATGGACCATAATACTCACTAATATATAATAAATAAACTAAAACCGCTGATAATGATAGCAATGATATTATTTTGAATGTTTTTCGGTGATAAATACAAAAAAATTTACATCTACTTATAACCTGCATACATATCATGGCAATAAGTGTAATAAGAATATAACCTTGATGCTGTGAGTAAAGTGACCGTCAATACGATATCTTATCTTTTTTATACCTAAGCGAATGGTAATATTTCACAGGTTGTAATAGAGACAAAGCATTTCTGCACTTGTGACGGTGGTATTGGTGGTACTTGGAATAATGAGCAGCAGACTGATAGTACGCCATATTATAGTGATGGGTCTTAACTCCTGCAATAGATATTCCATTAATAGCCGAGCTCATAAACATGTTAAACGTCAGTACTCCCCAACTAATGGTGGCGCTGATATTGGAGGTGATGATACTTGTATAGTTGTTCGCCATGAGTATTACAATTCCTACGAATGGACTTTTTTTGTATGTTTAGTAAAGGATTTATTGAAGATTGCACGTTTAATAATGATATACAATATGTCTGCGAATGGTAAACTTGATCAAAGTCCTAATCATTTCATAGTACTTGATGCAATATCTAGGGGCATTTCCGATGTGGATAAAATATCTAAGGCTTCTAAATTGGACAAGGTGGAAGTAGAATTAATTGCAAATGATTTATTGACTCAAAGATTGATAATCAAGACTGCAAAGAAAGGCTTAATCTTCCGGAAGAAAAAACTGGAGTTAGGTATCACAGATATAGGTATGAAACTTCTTAATACAAAGAAAGAAGTATTGGAGCAAAAAAAACAGCAGATGCAGCAATCATATAATAATGGAGATGGCACACAGCTAGAAAACTATATGGATGCCAATCGAATGTGGATGCCTATGATGTTATTCTCTGGTATTATGGATATTATGTTTTTTACCTCTATGATGTCATTTATGGGGCTAGGGATCAATCCACTTGAAAACGCGATGATGGGAACTGAGAGTAGTAGTGGGTGGGATGGTGGCCATGAGCAAACTACCAATAGTAACGATGCAGAGCATTCTGCGCATGATCAACATGATCAATACGGAACATCTGGAGAAACCGGTAGCAGCGGCGAGGGAGCTGATTACGATACTAGTAGCTTTGATTCAGGTAGTTTTGATGGATTTGACGGTGGTGGATTTGACAGCTTCTAATATTTTTATATAACTGGATCAAGTGTAATGTGAGCATGTTTGCCATTATTCAGTTTCCTAATATAGTCTTTTTTTATTCCATAAAGTATGGAAAAGTACACAGAGAACTGATCTCAAGTAATGTACCTCCGAATAGTTCGATTTGCTAATTTGCGTTTTTTAAATTGAAAGGTTTCAATGGCTACATTTCTCTAAAATAAATATGATACATGCTGTGGTTTTGTTTAATGAGTCTATTTTCATACATTCATTTGGTGAATGACATCTGTTTGATATATCAGTACCACCTATACAAATGCAAGGCGCACCTAACAGATTGCTAAAGTAATACATCGGACCAGTACCGGCTGCAGATACACTGATAACAACATCTCCGTAGACTTCGGTTGCAGCATCTTTAACAGTATTAACAAACGGATGATTTACAGGAGTTCTAGCAGCAGGTTCTCCATCAATGCGCTGTATTTTTATGTCGTCATTATCGAAACCATGTTCTTTCAAATGCTCTTTCAGTCTATTAAATTGTACATGAGGTAGCATATCTGGTACCAGCCTAAAATCTATTCTTGCAACAGCCATGGAAGGAATGATGGTCTTTGAACCTGTGCCAGTATATCCTGATGCTAACCCTGAAATATTGCATGTAGGCATTCCTTCAAATGCTTTCTTGACGTCTAGACCTTGCATATTATTAAGAAAATTAGTAATGCCATACTCTTTCCTTAAACCATCCTCGTCAAAGTGTTCTTTTTCAATAAAAGTTAATTCTTCGTGTGTAAAATCTCTTACTTCTTCACACCAATCCCTTACCAGAATTTTACCTTCATTGTCTCGCAGAGTATTTAAAGCTCTTATAAGGCGCCACGCAGGATTTTCGATTAATACCGCAAGACTTGAATGAACATCCTTATTCGGGCCTTTCGAAATAATTTCAACACTTAGAATGCCTTTTTGTCCCAAAGAAATAATGGGCCGACCGGTTGTGTCAATAAAACCGCTTTCCCATATCACTCCATCGCAATTGAATTTGTCTCTATACTTATTGAGATACTGTTCTATATGTACACTCCCAATTTCCTCTTCTCCTTCCACTATGAATTTGACGTTACATGGAACGTCACCAGTTTTCTTTAGGTAATACTCTACTGCCTTAATTCTAGTGATTAATTCACCTTTATCATCCGCAGAGCCTCGTCCAAATATGCAATTGCCTTCTACTTTTCCGCTGAATGGATCTTCATCCCATAACTCTATGGGATCTTCTGGTTGTACGTCATAATGATTATAAAACAAAATAGTCTTAGCGTTGGGATTTGATTTCGATTTTACTTCGCCATAAACTATTGGTGGAAATGAGGAGGAAGAAGAAGGAGAAGAATCGATATCACCTTCTGCGTTCTTATGAAGGTTGCTGTCAATATAGAGAAGTTGAGCATTAATACCAGCCTTTCGCATTATGTCTACAACTAGACTAGCACATTCAACTAATCCTTGGTTCTTGGCAGAGACGCTTGGCTGCCTAATTAAAGTTTGCAGATCTGTAATTACATTATAATCATAACCGTCACTATTCACTCTTTCGACATCCGGGTTAATATCAATCTTGTTTGACAATAAATTCTTTATCGACAAATGAGTATCAATGATATAAAAACAATTGTTAGGCATTGCCGCTAAAAATTTTATTGCTAAGTTATAGGCATATTACTTTTTGTCCTTTCCCAAATATCCGACAGTATTTCAAAAAGTGTTTGTTCGATAGATCCATTGAATTTATCCTGCCACAATTTCGCCACATATCCTCCCGGAGTAGTCTTGTGTTCTATCCTTTTATCAAGTATACTGAGAAATTCCGACTTCACACCTAGATCTGCTAACCCTCGACGGGCAAAATCGAGTTGGTTTCTTATCGTATCTGCAATATTAAAATGCGTCTTAGCGTCAAACCCTGATCTAACCACAGATAATCTTTCCTCTCTCAAGGATGAAAGGGGTCGCAACTGCCTCTCATCGTGGATTGCTCTGTAAAGGTAACCTATAAAAAATTCTATCATTGCCATCAATGCTTTTGGGGTAGGTTGAACCGACATGATTCTTGTCTCAACACGATAATAATTTGAGTTCAAACGGATTCGCACATCATCATGTCTTTCTTTTTCTAATTCAAAGTAATTCTTTGCAATAATTTTGTCATGCGAAGTAATATAATCTATGTAGTCTTCAACGCCGTGTAGATATCGACTAATGGTTGGAAATCCTGAATTTTGCTGTTCTGATTGATCATACAAATGTATCCTGGGTTCATGAAATGAAAATACCCTACCAGCAAGAAGCCGGCTATTAGCCCCGAGTATAATAGCCGATGGAATTAGATTTAGTATATGATTGAACATTTGTGCTGTGTGTGAAGGATTTTGTCCTTGAAGATGTAGATGAAATCCTTGAATAGCAGCGGGAACTTGTAGTGCTTTGAACTTAAATCCCTCAATTTCTACATCAGGAATTTCACTTTGCCATCGTGCGAGTTTTTTGTACCTGGGGTTAGCGGTGACCAAGCTGTAGATATTATTATTACTCCCGTCGTACTTTAAAATCTCTGGAGATGGATTAGCGCCTAAGAATACCGGAAAGACTGTTTCTCTATCCTTATAGACTTTGCGTAGTGCCACATTGAGATGTTCTACGAAATCCTCCAACAGTGTATTAAGATCAAGAAGATTATTCATCGGGGTAGGTGGAGTTTTGAACTCAAATTGACACATGCCGTATTCAAAATCAAGTTCATGCGTTTTACCTTTTAGTGCTTCAATTAATGGAGCAGCACTAACAAGCATTCCTTTATTATCGAGCAAACATCCTTCGATCTCAACTCCTACCCGAAATGTCTCGTCATACCTCTCTGAGTCTCTATGTACTCTATCTTTCAAACCATTGGCTTGACTTGAAATAGGAGGCTCGGCATTTGAGAGCCTATTCAATTATATCTCATTAGTGAAGTGACAAAAGTAGTTTAATTATTTATTCCTGTAAAATTAGGGGATATATTATACAAACTTGTATTCAATATGAGATCCGGGCCGTTGTCAATATACATAAATTCATCACGTAACGAAAAATCTTATCTTTAAAGGGAAATTTTGAAAACGAGTCACTGAGAGAAAATACATATTTGTGCATAGAAATCATAATCCACTTATCGCTGGCCAAAAAAATCAGGGTTGCATAGTAACTAAATATATGATTATTGATATTGCTGAGGGTTACAAATAACCATAAACTCCAATGGTTTTAACCTGCTCTTTGAGCTCCTGTAAGCTAATTTTTAGACAACGAGCATCGTAACTTCATCGTGACTTCATACGTCGATATTTCACTATTATTAGACAACAGCATAAGGCTTTAACTATGGATATTCGTAAGTACAGATAAGATTAACAATATGACTCAAATTAAGAATGTATCTAACACATCTACCCCTCCAAATGCAGAATATGCATACATAATGGAAGATGAGGATGTTTGGTTTATAGATTATATTATAGGAATTGCATTTAAGACGCCTGTAGATTTCTCGAAATACAAGAAATATCGTGCAAGTAATGCAACAGTTGGACTTTTAGAGTCAGGACGGCCATATACCGAGTTCGAAGATATTAAAGACTTCCAAGATTATATGGAAGATAAAATAGGTCAAGAGATTACAATAGAGTCATCAGTAGATCCTATAACCAATGCGGAAAGAGACGATAGAAGAATAGTATGGTACGTAGATGTATTGAACGTGAGCTAAGTATCGACAATAAATAAGGTCAAGAAGTCCGCTACTTATAAAAATAATAATAACTATGGTTTATAACTTCAATATGGAAGATCAATTACAATATCATTATTATGATAGTCGACTTCAAAAGATCTGATCCAATGCTTTTTAATCTTTTTTTGTACAAGATAATGTGAAATGCAGAGAACAGTGTTGACCTATGATAACGGAAGTATTTTAATTAGAGGTGGCATTTCTCATATACCTTTCGCGTCCTTTGATCCAAGAACAAATTCCTTGAGGGCACAAGCTTTGTACTACCGAAATATTTTGGATTATCTAAATCAAAGCGAAATTGAATACGATGATAGCTATGTATTGGATCTAATACCTTCCCCTAATATCACACTTGATCAGAATAACATCGGAAGCAATTCTGTTAATAGTGATAATAACCGCAATAATAATCCTCATAATCCAATATCTTTAAGAGACTATCAACAAAAGGCGCTTGACATGTGGATCAAAGCTGGAAAGAGAGGCTGTATAGTATTACCGACAGGCTCAGGAAAAACAGTCATCGGGGTAAAGGCACTAGAAGTTATAAACTCTGCCTCACTCGTCATAGTGCCAACAATTGATCTAATGGATCAATGGACGTCAGTTCTTTCAAAGTATTTCAATAATGTCAAAATTGGAAACTTGGGCGGCGGATTAGATGATATTCAGGCAATTACAGTGTGTACCTATGATTCAGCATATATACGTGCTGCTAACATTGGTAACAAGTTTGCCTTAGTTATATTCGATGAGGTACATCACTTGGCCGCACCTGGCTACAGATCTATAGCAGAGCAATTTGCATCACCATTTCGATTAGGGTTGACTGCTACAATCGAAAGGGAAGATAATCTGCATAAAGACTTTCCAAGATTAGTCGGTGGTGGTATAGTATTTGAGGCTCATGCTTCAGATCTTGCCAAGAACAAACACCTTTCTTCGTTTGAAATAGAAAGAAGATATGTAGATATGCTTCCAGAGGAAGTTGAAGAATACAAAAAGAACTTTGCCATCTACCAAACAAGCTTGATGAAGATGGGATTAAAAATGAACTACTCTGATTCCTTTCGCAAGCTGATAATGATATCTGGAAGAAGTAATATTGCACGACAAGCAGTTTTAGCAAGAAACAAGGCGATGGATGTCGCATTGAACAGCAAATCTAAAATCGAAGAGCTAAAAGAGATCCTTTCACAATATAAAGGTAGAAAGACAATAATATTTACTCAGCATAACAAATTAGTATACAAAATTTCGGATCAGTTCTTAATCCCTTTTATTACTTATAAGTCAACCAAAGCAGAAAGACAAGACGCATTGCAGGGATTTAAGGACGGAAAATATACTGCATTAGTAACCTCAAAAGTACTGGATGAAGGCGTGGACGTTCCAGATGCGGAGATTGGTGTTATACTCAGTGGCACTGGGAGTAGCAGAGAGTTTATTCAGAGGCTGGGTAGGCTGCTTAGACCAAAACCGTTCTCGAATGGTAAAGCAAAACTAATAGAGATTGTATCGTCTGGTACAAGAGAGATGGGAACTAGCGCCAAAAGAAAAAGGGCTTTTAGAAAGATAGACATGTAAGAACATATGTATAATTTAATTTGAAGACTAGTCTTATTGTTCTTTGAAGTCCTGTAGTCCTAATGTGTTTATCACCACCTGGTCATAAAAGGGGATATATTGCTGTTTCATCCCTTTTACATTCTCTTTTTACAGAGCATTAATAATGACAGTAGTACTTTCTTCAACTTTATCTAAAATATCATGAATACATGATGAAGTAATAATCTTGCCTATTATATTCACTGGAGAATAAGGCAGTATTTTATCCGATTCTTTGCTTATGGGTGTGGGTCCTAAAAAAAGACATATTGCATTACCTTCAGGCCAATATGCAACATCCCATAAATAGACAACAGATTGAGAGTTCTCATCCTTAGCAGATATGGGAGTTTTGTCAGTATACAATTCGTCTCCCCATCTGTTAATTTTTACCTTTATTGGCAGGCCATCAAGAATTGCTTTGATGGTGTTAGGGGATTTAGAATTATCTAGCTCTATTAATATGATTTGATTTAATTCTGTAAAATGAACCGATATCTTTTTTTTGTATATCATATTAGGTAAACCACAGGAGATTACTTACGTTAATGAATGTAAATGGATATTAATAATGCTACCTAATACGAATACTGCATTATACAAAATGAATTCTAATTGCGAATTTGGTTGCGACAAGAAACAAAACAAGACATTCACTGAATTTATGAATTTATGTTGTTTTGGATATCTGTATATTTTTGTAGGATAACTTAGATCCAATAATCAAAAATTGGTTCTATAATGTTTGACATTATCCATGGACTATTATACACTATCCAACAGGAATGTTTGACTGTATTAAATTATCGCCTGACGCGTGTAACAAGAAGAGAAATAGCAGCGGGATGACTATGATGGGATACCCGCTGCTCAAATCCTGCGATCATGTGGAGCGCGATACTAGCTAACTAGTACTCTATGATGCAGATGTCAGAAATATATATCGAATAATTTAAAAACATGGCTTAACAATGTTAATCTAAAATTAATAATACAAGTAATATACTGACAAATAAAGCTTTAGGTCGTTACTCTCATCGTAATAAACGTTGTAAAAATTGTGATCTATTCATAAAATGGAATGGATTATCGTGTCCATGTTGCGGATATAAATTAAGGACAAATCCAAGAAAATACAACTTAAAGGAAAGGTTAAGAGAGCAAAGATGTGTAGAGGAATCTAAAAAAATAAGAATATTATATTATAAATAAGTTCTTTAAAAAAAGAGATCGGTAGATGCTATCTGTCAAGATCTAGTGTTTTAACATATTATAGTCATATCTATAATACCTTTCTTGATCATTAGAAATGAATGATTAATGGATTCTTTTGCCGACCATATGCTAAACTCTAAATAGCGTTTAGACCACGTGATATAGATATAAAATTAGTTTGGTAGAGTATTGTTGAATTAGAATGACTGTCATTACAAAGGCGATTAAAATTAATTCTAACGGAGAAAATGATATGGTCGATATAACCGATCAAACCTTAAAAGCCGTACATGAAACTAATCTTAAAGATGGCATTGTTACAGTTTTTGTTTCTGGATCCACCGGAGCTATAACTACTATCGAATATGAACCGGGCCTCAGAAGTGACTTTCCAAAGATGTTGAATAGAATAGTACCGCGTAATATAGACTATGAACATGACAAAACTTGGCATGATGGAAATGGACATTCACATGTACGAGCGTCTTTAATTGGGCCCAGCTTAACTATTCCTTTCAAAGATGGAAATTTGATACTTGGCACTTGGCAACAAATAGTTTTCTTTGAGTTAGACACCAGGTCAAGGGAACGTACGATAACAATACAAATGATTGGGGAATAAATATTACTCTGAATAAGATGTGTCCACGTAAGATTTTTACTAAGTCTATGAACATTCACCAGTGTTATTGGAAATGGATGCAAGACAGAGAGAACGCAAAGCAATATTGGAGATTATATCCTACCGATTAACTGTAGCAAGCCTAACCCTTATTAACAGTAGAAGCAAAAGTAAATAAAAACCAACACATCTAATCTGTTCAAATACTGATTAGATCTGGTGATACATTTTGTTCATAATTTGAAACACTTTTCTTTTCAGTTGGTAGCTCTTTATTCGTAATTAAAAGCTCATGATGTTTTTGACGATTTGAGGCATTGCAGTTAATTGGCCTTATTGTAGATAATGTCATTATATTGAATCCTTTATACAAATCT
>JBKPMK010000433.1:0-13695 GCA_046732115.1 Thermoproteota archaeon | reverse complement strand
TAGGTTATGTTCTTATTTCAAAAGACGTGCTAAATACTACTTTTGAGAACACGCCTGAAGATCAAGTAATTGAATTATCAAGAAAGATTGCGACAAGGTACAGAGAACAAGAGCAATACTTTTGCATGGAAAGCCAAGTCTGGAAGCATATTTTTCTCTAATCAAGTCCTTTGTTACTGCAAATGGCCATTATATTGAGTTTAGCAACAGTTCGATGATAGCAGAAGAGCAAGCAAAAGCAGAAGAAGTAGAAGGAGAAGTAGCTAGACAAAATAAGCAAGGCTCACAACAACTGCAAGAGACTCAAAATAATCACGATAAAGATTCCTCTGATGTAATGATAATACGATTTGACATGAGCTACAAGTTCTCACAGTTTCTAAGAAATGTATATCGAATTCTTTTAGAGGAGTTTTGCACTATCAAGCAATTTGAACTAACAGAAACTCTAGCATTTTATGAGTATGAGAAGAAATGAGAGAATACTATGACAGCTAACGACACCGCAAAAATGATTTATTTTTCTACACACTTAGTTGTATTAGTTAAGAGACTGTTGATAATGTATTTCGGAAGACTGGAAACATACAGAGCAAGAGGACAGCAATTTCATGATAAACCTAAATTTTGCAGCAACTGCGGTCATGATCTTAAAGTCTGAAGCACTTTATCATAATGCGACTTCATTACTGTAAGCGGCAATAATATAATATTTGACTATTAGTAGTAAAATAAACGAATTGCATTATCATTTACATTCTAAATATGATCAATCATACACGTTGTATTAAAAGGACTGAGTTTTGCTGATTGATTATTAGGATTACATATTGCATCTTTTTGTTCGGGTGTTAACGTCGAAGCGTTTACTTGAGCTTGAGCTGATACATAGTTGATATACATAGGGATAGACAGCTAACATGTACATTATATACTGGTTGATATAAAATAGCCAAATCTACCATATGGCAGTACCACCCAAAAATGGAATGTTGAAGAATCCACGGTATATCAATAAGCAAATAAGGGTTATTGGAATTTTTGTAGTCATATTTACCACATTAATAGTATTAATTCCTAGGACAAATGTTGCTTTGGTATTTGCAGTTTCAGAACGAAAACCAAACATAGAAGCATCTAATATTTATCAAACACAGACAATGGTTACTGGAAAGAATATCAAAAACCTAGCAATACTAATTCCAAATGAGGCACATGAAGACATCAGTCAGACAAACAAACAAACGAGACTTCTGAACCAAACGTATCTTCCAGAAAATGCAATAATAAATGTTGGTACTACGATAGCATGGTTAAATGCAGATGCAGGCCATCCTCATAGTATAACATTAGTGGATAATAATACAAAGAACGTAGTGTATGATAGCGGTAAATTTAATAACTCTACTGCTTCAAAACCAACTACACTTAATAGCACCGGTACTTTTGATTATTCTGGACCAAGCTTTGATAGAGCGTTTCCAAATTATAAAATGAACGGTACAGTTACTGTAGTAAATCAACCACTTGTAACTCCATTTAATACCACTGCTACTGCTACCAATAGTGCTTTATCATCAGCAGCAGGACAAACATCTACTATTAATAATATTGACACAGCAGCTGTTCTCATCACTCCAGCAAACCTACTTGACAAAACGATTGCAGGTTTGAAAAGTCAAGGTATTATGATTTATAGTCAATATCCATTTACAAGTTTGCGTGGAGGAGGTTCGGCATCTGGAGGAGATAAACAACAAGTATTGCTAGTATTGACAAGTTCTGGGAAGAGCCTAAATCAAGTAACGTCTGCATTGGCCAAAGTTGTATCCACGTTACCATACAAATAGAGAAGATCATTTTAAACAAAGTGCACGTCACGCCACCATTGAATAATCCAGCAGCATTTCCAGCCTACGCTATCATATGCTAGGAAGCAATACGTGTGTATTTCAAGATTATATCCTTTGACCACTACTACCTGTAATTCCCCTACTCACCACCTGGAGTTCCATAGAAACTAGAATCCAGATGATGATCTTTAGCAGAAGGCTTGAGTATAATTTGCCTGTTATACTTGATAAAGCAACACCAGAATCTCAGCAAAAATTGTTAGAGTATTTGGATGAGCACAAATGGGAGTTAGAGTGTCAACAGGCTATTACAGATGATGATTCTAGCTGCAATGCATTTTTCCAATATGCAACTGAAAAGATGAGAGAGAAGTTGCAGATATATGATGAACTGGAAGATCTACAGGAAAGAAGTGGGGGCGTTAACTCAGTAATCCTGATAGCATTAGGAACGTTGGTTTGGTTAATTTCATAGTTTTGTGCTGCTACTATGCACTCGTCTGTGTCTGTGTCTGAATCTGTAGATGTAGTCATGGCATGATATCAAAATGTTTTGTTATAGTTATAAGGACATCCTTCTAAAGTGCCATACTCTCTAAAGTATTTTCTAATCGGGAAAGCTGTCTCGTCTTTTGTTCTACCATCTTGAAGGTTACATGATACATATTCCCAATTAACAGGGATATCGTATCTTCTTTGTCTGTAATCTTCAAACCAAGGCGGCATTATATTATGGTCAATGTAGTAATCATAAACATAATCGTCCTGCGGTTCGCCGTCAAGGTGTGGTTGAGGTACTCCATCACCATCATAGTAGTTATTGATAGAAGGTATTCCTTTGTTTGATGATATAATAGAGTTCATTCGCTTCATTTATTTATGGCATATCCTCTAAAACTGCAGGTAGATTCCTATTATTATTATCTTTACCATTACCAATGTCAGCTACACCCATAATCGGTTTAGGCATTGCTATTTGTGGAAATATGCTAGTCAACTCTAAGCGTTGTTCATTTAGCTTGCATATTAAAAGAGATGCTTTAGCCTGAGCGTCATAATCATGATTTTGACGTGCTCTATCTAGTTCTTCCCATTGAATACGTATCAGCTCACAAATACAATCCCATCCTTCTTTTATCTGGTCTGCATATTCGTAGATATCGACAGACATTTTATGCATCCAATTTCTACCTTCTTGCCTTTGTTCGATAATGTATTTTTCTATAGCTGGTAATGAAAGGGCATATTGAGGTTCTAAACGTGCATTTACAAATTCTGTAATCTCGCGTGAGTTCAGCAGTCTAAGCTTGCATATCTTTACCCATTGCCTTACTTGATTTCGTTGCTCTACAGTTAGCTTCAAGGAATAAATGAATAATCATTGTCATTTATTAAGAAGATTTCGTCTTTTCTGTTCTACCTGAAGCTGGGTATGTGATTTCACTTCGATAAGGATGATGTTCTAAATGTTCTTCGCCTGTTTTAGGATTCTTTATGCGAGTTTTGATGTTAGTAGTTAGTTGCATGTTTTGTTATCGTATACAGTTGAATATAATATAATATAATATTTGCAAAGCAAGAAAAAAGAAAGAGTTAGTTTAGTTTGTTTGTCTACTGACATCCGATTTCTACAGAAGCGAGTGCTAGCACACAGAAGGGAGAATTTGCTGCAGCATTGGCTACGTTGTTATGTTCCGTGTTTGCTGAACCTCTAAGCTTGCTATCCTAATCTTTTGTCTATTGTTATTGTATTTGTCCGTTGTAATCACTTCCGTACTGAGTTCTGCTCTCCAATTGTAAGGATTGATTCCCTTGCTTGCAGCGTTGCGGTTTGGTTACTTGGGTATGTGGTAATAACCGTATTGACATTACCAAATACTTGTTGAAAGTCGATTGTGTCTACTGCGCGTGACTGGCTGTATGTTGTGACGTTTGTTTTTGTGTTATGTGTTATTTCGAAATTTCCTTGCTTTGGTGGTACAGCTATTGAACCACTTCTTAATCCGCCGTTGCTTGTTTTTATAACGTCGCGAGTGCTGGTATTATCTACTATCTTGTAAAGCGCCTCGGACAAAAAGTCATTCTAATAAAATATGATGGAATATTTTTTGCAAGTGGCGATCCTTACCTACATAATACTGTCGTGCCATTGCAAACAGTTCAGACCATATAAAAGAATCGATGGCAAAGAGCCAACATATCGTTGTTCTAGCTGCGGTAGTCTCATCAAAGCACTGCAATGCCCATTTATCGATGATAGGCTAACAATATGTACGACTGCTATCAAAAAGATGAATGCTGGGAGCACCTAAAACTGATGTATAAATTCGTTAAATAAGATGTACGTTTGGCATTGGAGTTGAATGGTTTTGTCAATGAACAGATTTCTATTTACAAACAAAAACTTGCCGATTTTCACATTATCAAATCAAATACTACATCAATAGATAATAACCCTACATACCAAATCCAATATACCCAGAAGGATGGGCGTGCTACCTTTGATACACTACAAATATGGACCATAAGCGGAAATAAGATTTATACAATAATATTTAATGCTGACCCCGCAGATTATCCAACTTATCTACCAATTATACAAAAAATAATTGATTCATTTGATATATTAGAAGACAACAATAATAGTAATTTCAACAATCAAATGAAATTAAGAAACGTATGACATCGAGATGATTTTTTCTATTGATTCTGTACACATTATCTTAGGTATCAAGAAGAAGGAACAATCCTATACAGACCTCCTCGAAGCGTAAGAATATACAGATATCCGTCATCAGGTCCTACCTGAATGTCTGTAATTGTACCAAATCCTTGTCCTAATACTGCGCCTCCTTCTTTGAGGTCATCTGGTATAGTTGCTATTTTATCTGCTAGTGTGCCATCTAATGCCAATCCTGTTCTATCTTCATTTAGTTTAAAATTGTATAAACGACCATAATCTACATCTCCCATAAATATAGTATTTTCATATTGTTTTCCTAATCTATCAGAGTTTAGAAATTTAAGAGCAGTAGGAGCAATTGTTTGAAGCGTTGCAAGTTCGGGTGCTCTATATACTCCTTTTGCATCAAATGTTACCAAACCTTTAGGGGGATTATTGCTATCAGCTCCAATGGCAGGTCCAGGTTTAGATCCTGCTTCCCATATTCCTGCTACCTCTGACCAGCCGCTATTGAATCCCGGTTTGACTAGATTAATCTCATCTCCAAAAGTATTACCATTCTCTGTATCCCATAAATTATCAGTCACGGGATCAAAATCCATTCCAAAAGTATTTCGTAGACCATAAGCATAGTACAATGCTAATGGTATTGTGCCATTGCCTAGAGGAGGATTATCTACTATCTGACCATCCTGTGTAATTCTTAGGATACCACCAGTTCCATCAGATGCTTCCCCAACAGGATTATTTTCAGATTGACCTCTATGACCACCAACATCACCAATTCCTACATATACATTATTATCTGGACCAATCAATACTTTGCCACCATTATGGTTCTTCTCAGTGCCTTCTCTTCCTGGAGGTGGAGTAGCTGGAAGGTTAAGTAGCAGTAATGGGTTTGTGAGTTTAACATTATTTAAATCCAGGTCATATCTGTAAAGACGATTTCCTGCTGGTGGTATTCCTGAACTGTTAGTAGAATTGTTAGGAGCATCATCACCTGTTTTTCCTCCACCTGATTGAGTATAATATAAGAATGTATATGAAGGACCCTTACCATTATCATTATTTTTTGCTATAGCAATTCCAAGCAGTCCTCTTTCATCTTCTGTAGCAACAGGAACTTGAAGTACTGGTTCGGGAAGCATTTTGCCATTTAACACTCTATGTACTATACCTGTGTCTTTCTCTAATACAAGAATGTCATTGGGGCCTAAAAATGCCATGCTCGTTGGTGATTTAAGCCCTGTTAAGATTTGTTCTACCTTTAGATTAGGATCATTAAGTGTTGGTCCTCCTGGAGCAGGAGGAGCTCTGGTGTTACGGGTTATAGGAGGAGGTGGTGGAGAAAGAGTAGGTTGGGAGATTGTAGGAGTAGAAGGAGGAGGAGATGGAGTAGGTATGGAATTATTAATACTGGGGATAATACTTGGTAATTGAATATTGATAATACTACCATTACCATAAAAATTATAGTTAGGAGTATTAGAAACAGCAGCCGCAACTTGAGTTAAATGTGATATATGCGATAATGGTTGTGAGCTGATAGCAAAATTATTATTACTATCATATTCAGATAAAATTATAATTAAAGCCAAAGATAAAGCTGCAAAGAAAAATGAAGATGTTCTATTTGACACCAAATAGTGCATTGTGACGTTTGTGGTTATCATTATATTTCATTTATTAATCTTGGGTATGGTAGATTTAAGAGGGTAACTTTACTAACATGTGACTTAGTGTGATGTAACATCGAGACTCTTAAATAATTTGTTTACTGCATTATAACTACGAAGATAAAAATGGTATTGAACCATTTTCGTAATCCAACCCTTGGAGCATTTGTCTTTACTATTCTTGTTGTGTCCATAGTAGAGGTAGCAGAATTTGGTATTTTTGGTGCTGCTAAAGGTCAAGCAAATCAAAATGCCGCAATGTGTGATCCTAATGATAAATCCATAAATGCAACTGAATCCCGTATATGCGGTGTCCCAAAAACGACTGGTTCATCATCATCGGCAGCAGAAAATAGTACAGCAGCTATCACAGGAACAACAACGCCATCCTCACCGTCTGACAATACAACAACACAGGGAGCTGTGCCTGGAGTAATTCCCTAATTCTTTGTGATCAGGGATCAGGCTCTATAGATAAATAATACATATTTACAGAAATTTTGCATGTCTTTTTAAAACAAGAAAATAAAAATGGTAACTTTCGAATATATTCATCCATATTATGAGTTTGGCCATCATGTAAAGCTATACAGTACTCACAAACCTTTCGCTGAGAAATGGTTTGGCTGCAAAGTAGTAAGTATGGTAAGACCAGACCATAGTGCACGTGATATTGTTACATATTTTAATGAAGACCCGCTTGACATGAGTACAGGTCTACCAAAGAATGATGGATGGAAGAAGTACTTTGAATTTACTCATACTGGTCAAGGAGAGCGATATAACATGGTGCATAGCTGGGGCGGAGCTAAAAGTACATGGCGTAGTGATCAATTAACTAGTATTGATGTTGCATATATGAATCATAGAGAGATAGCCGCATTGGAGAATAGTAACTTATAGCAGCATTCACAAATTACGCAGAACTAAGTCAGTCATAAAACGTTCTATAGAAATAGAACTATGAGCCATATTATAAAAAATATACAAAGACAGTAATATTACTCCGTTTCAAATACCTGATATTTTTGTGTAGTATATTATAATAACGATACTATGAAAGGAACGGAACAGTTATTGTCGGTGACGCTGGCAACAACTACTGTTGTTATTATTATGATATCTGCTATTACTACCATTGCACTATCACTATTACAACAATATCCTCAAACAGCACAAGCATTCCCATGTAATGGAAATAATGGAAAAGAATACTGTACTGGATATCATGATGGAGCAGTTCAAGCTCACAGGGACTTTAAAACCGGGGATGATATTGACGTAGACGAACATCGATGTACAGGTAGCACAGAATACTGCAATGGATATGATAGAGGATATAGTGACGAAGAAGACTTTCTAGGCTAGACTTATTGTTTTAATTTATTTTATATACATATACTTTGTATTCTCATTATATCCTATATCAGACATCGGAATGACTTTAAATCCATTATCGTGTAGATATTTCATTTCTTGATCAAATAAACTAGTGTCGGTACTATCAATTGCCTTATCCTCGTCTATATCATGATATGCAATTATAGGAATTGCATCTATTACACCATTTTTATTATATACCTGTTGGCTATTTACTTCTTGTACAAATCTTTGAAAGATGGCCGGATCATTGTATTTGTATTTCCTATCTATGGCATTATGGCTCCATTCTCTAATTGAATATCTATTTGCAAAGGTCAATGTACCGTTATCAGAATATGTTCTACAGTCTGTCTGACTGGATTGGTTTTTGTAGCCATCGCAATGTAAAACATCAAAGGAGCAAATCCATTATCAGCTAGGTCATAATATTTTGAGATTTCATTTATTATAGTAGAGTTATTCCATTCATCGCCATGTGGTGTCGCAAATATAGTAGAGTTTATTCCATGATTAGATAGACACTTCTTTGACTGAGCTACTTCAAAATTCAAATCAGCAGCAGATAGTTGCGAGAGGTCTCTATGAGTCATAGTTTTAGATTCTATATCTTGACCATCCTTTTGTAATAATGATACATCCTGCCACGATAACCTGGGACTTTTTGATTTTTGCGCACCTACTCAGTCACATGTAATAAAAAAGGTAGCTTTAAATCCATATTTGTAGAGAATCGGTTTTGCTGTTGTGATTTGACCTTTTAATGTATCACCAAATGTTAGTATTACTACTTTACCACTATTGCTCGTACTAGAAGAAGACTGTTGTTGTTGTTGTTGTTGCTGACCATACGCAATATCAATTGGCAAAGGAATTACCAAACTAAAGGTGATAGAGATCGCAACCATAACAGCAAATATTTTAATCGAAATAAAACAACCAGTCAAATTATTCAATTTAGTTTGGTTCTTGGATGCACCATTATTTATTGAGGTAAAATCAAGTAGATTGTCCATTGCTATCAATAAGAATTAACTATTTGTTGCGCTGTTGCCTCACTAATATTGTTAGTAGTGGTGACATCTTACACAATTATTTCGTATTTATCTATTCCATCTATTAATCCAAGCTCAATACCATTATCCCACTTAACCCAAATAATCGATTCAGGCCTATTAACAGATTTACATATTTCATTTGCAGCGTAAATACCACTTACAGTTCCGCAAATGCCTTGTGTTAATCCACTATATTCATCGTCTATGTGGATTAATTTAATACGGTCTTGTAGGCATGGTTGTTGTTTTTTCTTATAAATAGTGACATCGTCATTATGGAGAATGCTTGTATAATGTGTACTTATTTTTTTTGTATTTTGCATGACATCGCATTAATTCTATAATTAAAAAACATTGGTTAACCCGGTTAATCTATTAAACACCTAATCATTTCTTATAGTATATAATAAACATACATGAAATTTATCTCAGTCGCTCTTAAACTGGCTAAAAATGTAGAACACTATCATAGGTCTTCTTAAGAAAGTCCTTTTATGTACAAATAGTTGCTATTTTCATCATATCCAAGATCAGACATAGTAAAGACTTTAAACCCATTATCATGCAGGTATTTCATTTCCGCATCAAATAAATTTACATCAGTACTTGTAATTGTTTTATTGTTATCTATATCATGATATCCTATAATGGGAATTGCATCTATTATTCCATTTTTATTGAAAGTAAATTGGCTGTTTACTAGTTCCATAAATTTATCAAATATCTGGGTATCATTGTGTGAGTACCGCATATCCAAAGCATTATGGGTTCTTTCTTTGATATCATATCTGTTTACATGATTTAGTGTTCCATTATCTGAATATGTCCTGCAATCGGTTTGAGTTGAAGATTGTTTCCAACCGTCGCAGCGTAAGAACATGGGTCCAGTAACAAAGCCTCCAATAGAAAGATCATAATATTTTGCAATTGCATTAATTACAGTTGCATTATTCCATCCTAAGTTATGTGGAGGAGAAAATACTGTAGGCATAGCTCCAATATGATTGTAAATACATTGTTTTGATTGGCCTACTTCATAATCCAAAGCACCTTGAGACAATTTATTTAGACGTTTGTGTGTCATAGAATGGGATTCTATATCATATCCTTCTCTGTACAATTGGGATATATCCTGCCATGTCATACGGTCTGTATTGTTTGAACTTGTCCAGCTGCAAACTATAAAGAAAGTACCTCTAAATCCATATTTATCGAGAATTGGTTTGGCATTTATGAATTGGTCTTTTTCATCATCGTAAAAATTTAAAATGACTACTTTTGGGACAATACTACTGCTGCTATTGTCATTAACAGGGTTATCATTGTTATTAATTTGGTTTTCTGTCATTGCCGCTTGTTGATTTGCAAATGCTAGTTGCGAATCATCATAGGCTAAAGCAGGTAATAACAGAGAAAGAATAATTGTAATTGATATAGGAACGGTAATTGCAGTATCAAAGCAAGTTTTCCGCATACTCTGATTAACAATCTTATTATATTTGAGTTTGAGTTAACTATGTTATGAGATCATAGGAGGCAAGTGTCGAGTGGCCTTATCTAAAAATTTATACAAACCATCTTAGTATCAAAATAATTTATGCAATACTTTTGTCATAACAGTTTACGCACAATCAAATAGTAGAATTGTATAAAACAACATATTTGTATAATATTCAAATCATTAGTACTATAAATTTTTCGATGACCCATTATATGACAAAATACTGAAATCAAATCATTTAACCGGGTTAAGCAAGGGATTAATTAATTCTACTATATTTTTGTATGAGGACTAAAGCATAATGAATACATCAAAAACAATAACAAAGACAACTACGTTAGCAATCCTGGCAATTGCAGCTGTTGGATTAATTGTATCATCAACTGCTATTACAAACCCTGCATTGGCTAAAAGTAACAACAACTCAGTTTCCAAATCAGACATACATGATGTAGGAAAATTCCTACAATGTATCTCAAGTCATGGAGGTAATGACATATCTAAAAAGCAGGCTCAGAGATGTGTAGACAACTACTTGGGATAAAAATAGTTCAAAAAACAAACAACAGATAATTCCATAGAATTGAAGTTGCGTAGGCATTTGTCATAACACAATCTTTCCAATAATTTTTTCTATATCAATTCCAATACAATGGCAACTCTACTTGTTAAGAAAACAAGGAGCATCTAAGATTTGATGATATGTATGTCTTCAAAGTAAAAAATCAGTTCTTGTTGCCTGATAAGACAAATGGACTTTAAGGGTTATAGTTATTGAAGTCGTTTATTGTTCTAATACATATGCAAGATATAGAACTCCAGTGTATATATATGCCATACCGACTATAATCAATAATATCATTTGATTTCTGGTTGATGAAATATGTAGTTTATTAGATTGGCTAACATGCGAATCAAATGACAATGAGGATTCTGACTTCGAAATTTGAGAATAACTATGATATCCTGCAGCAAAGCATATAGCAGCGCTACATAGCATAACCGTTGTAACAACATAAGCTGCTATTGTTGATTTACTAGTTACATTTACTATTACTTTGGTGTTTTTTAGAGCCAGTATAGATTCATATTAATAGTAATAGCAATAATTATTAAAATACTGCTGAACTTGGTTCCTATACGATTCTAATTATGCATATTTTAGAAGAGACTCCAATTGAGTGATTGAGTTAACCAAGTTAATGTAAATATTTATTCACATTCCATTTTTTAGTTTAAGATGCTGCTACTACTACGACACTTATCCTGTATCAAAGCTGTGGCTATAACAATGCTTGCAGTATCTGGCATATCTATTATAATATCAACATATGTTATAGCAGCGGTTGAAGCAAAGTTAGATCAATCTCAAACAGATAAAGCATATCTTAATTGCTGGAATAACTTGCAATGCAGGCAGCATATTGATCAAAAGTTTAACGCAACCAACTTACCCAACTGTCTTGATACAGATGATGTTGGGATTTGCTATGATAGTACAAGACATCAGGTGCAACAATGATGACAGCGAGAATGACAATCTCGTCTCCAGGCGAAGGCTGGTTTTTAGGTCTTGGATTTATAGTTATACTCGTAATAGGTATTCTTGTAGTTGGTGGATTTTTTACAGATCATACTAGAACATTAGCGGTTAAGGAAATCAAAAATGAGAAAGGAGGATATTATCTTGTATCTGATGGCAAAGGACAGATTATAAAGCTAAAAAGAAGATGGTGGGACGGGAGCAAGAACATGGAGTTTTTACTAGTGCAGACAAGACATGCAGCGCTTGCAGATAAGACTCTAACATTTCACTGCTGGGGTATAAGGGCTGACATTGTTCAATGGTATTCTAACTGCGATAGTGTTGTTGTTGCTCATAATAAGTAACTCACTTTTCCTTCCTTCTACTACTGCTACTGAAGCCTAGTAAAATAAGTGGTAGACAAGGTAGAATTTCCATCCTCTACTATGGCAGAACCTTGAGCAGCGGGTATTGCCCCCTTAAATCCAGCTGTCTTCTTGGCTAAATTAATTATTGCCAAATTAATTTTTTGCAAGGTACTAGGTTTCACTATAAATTTCATTAACTTTGTTAATCATTGCCTAAATAAGACGAAATAGAACAAAATATCTAAAGCAGTAGAGTACGTACATGCTAGATAATAATAACAATAATAATTATTCCAAGAAGGAGCCGAATATAACTTTATCTTCCTCTAGTAGATATGGCATATTGAGCTTAATAGACACATTTATTGCACAAATATTTCATATAAGAAAAACACTCTTAGGAGTTAGTATTTCTGCTCTTGTGATGGCCCCCATAGCAATAGGACTCTGCGTATACTTGTTACGGCATCCATCATTTATAGCAGTGCTTGACATAGAAAATGACTTTGGAATTGTACTTGGTGTGCTGCTAGGAGTTATTATCATTATTTCTTCTGTGTGGCTTGTAGTTGGTATAAGGCAATACCGAATAGTTGGTTCTTGGAATAAAAGATATGGAGATTACATTAGAGAAAAGCAGGAAAGAGATAGAATAATTGCATCACAATATAACGAGGATACAACTACTATAGATTAACCTACTACTACTTCATGGGTTGTTGAACGAAAATTTTAATTTAATTTATTTAATTTTTAATATGCTGTAACTTATTTTGATGCTGCTGATGGCTGCAATTCTATATGTTGTAGTTGTTCCATTTCTTCCAAAGTGTCAACTGTTTTTCTTGTTGACCTCGCCATATCGTTGCTATTACTGATGGTATTATTATTATTAACAGTAAGAATAGGTTCTTTCTTTCTTGGGAACATTCTTTCATACGGCTCCAATATACTTCTGCAAAAGTCTATTCCCTTTTGTGTTGGTTTATAGACCATAACTACTCTTTTCCCAAATGATGATTTACTTTTGCATATCAAACCATTTGCTTCTAATTCATCAAGAAGGCATCTGTGTTTCTTTAAATTCAATCCAGTAAAGCTAATTAGTGCAGTCTGGTTTAATTCGCCATACTCTGTTAGTTTTATTATTATGTCCTGGATAATATAGATTCTATCACGATATGACGTTGGCGAAAGTGACATGCGTTAATATACCAGCATATGTGGTGCAATTAAGCTGTTAATATAATTAGGTGAACTATGTTAACTATGTTACCATTTCTATCACTTTTATAGCATAATGAAATATGACATATGCATTATGGTTAATTTGGAAGTAAACATGACATTACATGGGCCAGAAAATCTTATCTTGTGGCATATACTATTGTGAGCTCTGTGGTAAGGCTTTATAATATGAACCGATAGATTTGGTACCTAGTGCAGTTAACTAGGCTCAATTCAGATATTGCCTCATATTGATTGAATATTTATGATGAAAGGCTGTTCGACTTTTATTTGTAACCTCGTTATTTAAAGACAAACAGAATTAACTTTGTTAAGCAATACACTATACACGCATATACATAAACTTAATTGCGAGAAATAATGCATACCGGAAAGGAGAGTACTTATACACCTATTACTT
>JBKPMK010000432.1:0-2014 GCA_046732115.1 Thermoproteota archaeon | reverse complement strand
GGTTGGTTAAAATGAAGAAAAAGACAATTTACCAAAATCATGCGAAAATATATTTCTGCATTGATTAGAATTCATCTGACACAAATTTACATTGTTATTTATCTTTAGTAATTCTTGCAACAAAGTCTGTTTATGCAAGCTAAGGTAATACAAAGCCAAAGCGTGACTTGTACCATCAACAATCAAACCAACATTTTCAGAAATATCATGAGCAACAATGATTTCAATAGCGTAACTCCATCCATGCTTTAGTTTCTGGATGATGTCGGAAACTTTATCACTGCAAGAAAGTGTAGATCGTGTTTTGTGATCTTCAAATATTTTTATGTATTCATTTACTACATAATTAATAGTTACCGCACTACTATAGCTATTTTCTTTATTGCTGTTAATTTTACACCATACTAAATAATATTTGGCTAGCTTTTGAAAGTCGTTGAGTCTTGATAAGGGAAGAATATCACAGCTGCCAATTCCTTTAAAGGTATCTTTTACTAATTGATAGTTGCGAGTGAATAATAGGAGGTTTTTGATTGTATTTGTACATAATATTTTATGATCCCTTGGAAGATAAAAATCAATTAGATCCTCAGTTCGCAATTGCTACATATTTGTATTTTAATTATAAAAATGGTGCTTTCACATATAGATGAACTTAATATATATTGCACTTTTCATGTCATAGTATCTGTTAGTTAGTTGTCTTCATTTCTAAACGAATAAGCAGCAATTTAACTAACTATGTAGAACTAATAGAAAATGGCGAGTCACATTTGTAGTCGTTCTCGAAACATAAATTCAAAGCTTTCAATAGTCATGTTATAAGACCTATATTGACCCTGATCTCGACAGCCAGCTCAGAGTTGTAATGTTAATCAGCAAGCTAAAATACTGCCATAAAGATAACCATCTTTGCTTTTTTCAATATTTGTTGCAGCAAGTTTGGTAGTCGTTAGAAGAGAAGCTGGACGGATGTTCTTAAATAATAGAGTCTAATTGTACTTCGTTTATTATAGGTCTGTTTTGTAAATAAGCCTTGTAAAATCCCGCCATAGTTGAATTATATTCCTAATGACTTACTACCTGATTCATTATTATATAAATAATTCATATTTTTTTAAGTAATATCATCGTCCTCAAAATATCCTATTTTGAGTCCAGCTAAAATTGTACGATAATAGATAGTAGGTTCCTACATTTCAGCTATTAAAGCCATGACTCAATCAATAGCCGTGCTATAGAGTCATCTTTCATCCTGTCACAGTTTCTCAATGGTTGATTTAATTCTTCGATGCTTCTACCGTCGTCAAAGGACAATGGCGCTGCATTTTTCCATACAACATCAAGCGGCAAACTAAGCAGTGTTAATAAATTGGTAATAGTATTCTAGCACCAAATAGACAAGCAAGGAAATGGTACGACTATAGGCTGGGAAATAAGAAAAAAAGTAAGGTAATTATATTTTTAATATTTTTACAGGGTTTACATATGCAGATAACTATCCGAAGATACCTGACTTGTATTCTTAAGGAAATGGTAGGGCTAGACGGAATGGTGTTTTGTCTTTTGCGGTAGAGTGGTAATCATCATTGTTTGAATTTTGCCGATCATTACATGTGGTATCAGCATCATCATTGTTTTTATCATTATGATTACTACTGCTGCTAATACATACTTTGGCACTTGCTTGATGAGGAATACATACCATAGCAATAACTACGAATGAGAATATAGTAGCTAGCATCAGAATTGCCATTGTTGGTGATGCTGCGCATTTATTGATAGGTATCTTCGCCATATCCAATGTACCAAACTAGGTATATTTGGTTTGTACTAACTTAGATACTATATTTTCTTAAGGAAGTTATTTCTACTTGTATACACTAGAATATTAAATCTATCTACAGTTAAAAGAATTGTAATATTAGACCATTCCCGCTATTTACTCGGCATACTTATAATATGTATAACGATTGATGTTATGGCATTGATCTGGGTGTAATTTGGAAAAATC
>JBKPMK010000431.1:0-1547 GCA_046732115.1 Thermoproteota archaeon | reverse complement strand
GTCATTTTCCCATCGGATGTTTCGCATTAACAAATCAAGGTATTGATTTGCTTCTTCTGATGACAGTATCTTCCCATAATAGTATACCGCACCGTCTTTAACCAGAATATTATTACTTGCTCTGTATTCGTTGAACAAAGTTCGATCACTTAGTTTTATTCTAATGATCAGCCTGAAAAATTAATTAGATTACGATACATACGGTTGTTGTTTTCGCTCAAGCTCTTGCAGTCTTGTAGATATGGCTAAAAGTTGATCAGATAAGTGCGTTATAGCGTCATCTTTTACTTTGTCTCTTTCTCTTAGTGAATTATTGAGTTCCTCTAGCTCTTGTACCTTGCTTTGTATGTCTGGCCCCTGTCTTTCTAGTTGATGTATGTTAAGAAAAGTCAAATAGGGTTCAATCTTTTTGAACAGCTCAGCTTTTTCTGACTCCTTTTTCCGCCAATACGTTGAACCGTTATGACCGGTGAACCATTCAGAATAATCGCCGTATCCTAAGTCAGATATCGTAGTTTTTACAAAGCGTCTAAACGAATGAAGTGTTATCTTTCTTCGCCGTTCATTGCTTCCGTATTCTCTGTTGCCCTTACCCATCGAGTCTAGTGTCTTTCCAAAATGTTTGACAATTCCAAAGTATAGATTTTTATATGATGTAATATTTTGCTGTACTGCAAATACGAGATCAAATTCTTTTTTCTTAGGTGTCCTATACTCTGTGATTGCTTTTCCAGTTTGGCTGTCTTTGCAACATACTCTTCTTGTTCTGTATTTGTGATTTAACCATGAAGCTATCTGTTTGGTAATTTCTTGAGTTAAAAATACTACCCTATCCGTTTTAGCTTTAGTATACTCACCTCTTACAAAGAGTTTAGCAGGAGCAGACTTCAAATCCAAATCTTTTATGCGAACAGATAACGCTTCGGTAGCGCGCATTCCAGTAGCAGCCAGAAACATTACATATGTCTTTAACTTGATGTCAGAGCATGCATTTAAGATCTCAATAATGTCCTCTTTTGAGACTGCTTCCTTACTTTGCCTTACAACTTTGGGCATCTTTACTTTCAGTTTGAACTTTCTTGGACTTATATCAACATCATAATATTCAAGGAAGTTTTTTGCGGTTATAATACGTGTCTTGAGTGAAAGTGTGGATATTTTACAATTTGTCTGCAGGTAAGATACATAACCACTCAAGATCTCATAAGGGTCTTCCGAGTTTTGATTTATCCTTGTTATGATATCGTCCAAAGTTGTGTTGTAACTATCTGTAACAAATTCTTGAAGGCTCTTTAGTCTAAAATGGTACTCATGTGCTGTTGCTTTGTTCATTGCAGCTACGTTTTTGATATATTTGTCCAGTGCTGTAGAACGTGTTACTTCAGAATGATTAATGGGTACACCAGGGACTATTCCTGCTGATACAGCTGTCTTCGTTCCTAAGGTCTCTAACGACGACTCTACGGATGATGAATTGTTCGCCAATGGATCCCTTTCTATGATAATCTCGAAGAGCCTGACTTATAGTAATTGTTCATGTAGTAGAC
>JBKPMK010000430.1:0-2619 GCA_046732115.1 Thermoproteota archaeon | reverse complement strand
GGGTAACACGAAAATAAGAATTGCTTATTTATCATTAACAATTTCTATAAAGTTCACTCTATTATGAGATCAGCGTATCAATGGGACAAGTATAGTATATGTATGGACACAAAAACGACAAAGATCCTGGCCATTGAAATCACAGTGGTGTCGGTTATCCTCTTGGGTGTTGGCATCTCTACAGGACTGTCATACTATGGCACTGACTTGTACAAGCATGCAGCATGCGTAGATAAGGTACAAGAATTTGCCCGAGAAGGCGTCGTTCGGGATGCAGGCGGATTTAGCGGAGGAATATCGGAGTGTTCACAAATACAATGGCCTGGGTCAATATATGCATAGAGGATTGATAGGTTGTTTTTTATTCATCAATCCTAGCATTTCTCCCGCAGTTAAGAGCACGAGTAAAGAAAAAAAATACTGAGATAAATGGTTTTAGATGAGAATTCTGAATTTTACTTCCTGTCCATCCATTTGTATATAGTCGTTTTTCCCTTTACATGTCCACTTACTTCCAAATAATATATCTAATCTCTAATAGCAGAATTTGTTGTGACTATACTTGTTTTCTTATTCCGGGAAGTAGTAGCCTCCATGCTGCCAATTCGAAAAAAGCTAGCTAGCAAGAAAAGAGTATAGGTCTACGGCTGCCTCAAACATTCTTTTTCTGTTCTGACCAAACCTCAATCTATACAAAGGGCTGTTGCTCTATCTATCAGTCCAACGAGTTCAGTCAGATTAGGAACAATGGACACGACAATGTGAAATCCAATGATTCTTCTAGATAATTGTAGAAATCATACACTCCCCCGAATTTCCTCATTTTGGAGGAGACATGACTCTGCTCCATAGAACTGTTAAGCAAACGTAAATTCAACAATAATTTAATCTAAAAAAAATGCGTATGAGAATGGATCAAGAATGTCTGATGGCAAGGTTGATATTCAAGACCCGGACGAGGAGGAAGAACTGGAGCTCAAAGACAAACTATAACTAGATGACAGATGGATTCAATTGAAGCCTGTGTCTTAGCCAATACGCATTATAATGAATTATTAGTCTCTATGTCTCCTGGAATCATGTGAGGCCCCTAGACCTGTCAAAGTACCAGTATAATCACCTGAAACCTCCTCTACGAAATCAAAATCATTTAGCATTTTGAGAATATCAAGTGTCAGCCTCATATTTGTCACATAATGGGTACCCTTATCATATATTGCTGGGACAAAACCTGTAGTTTCTGTTATGTGTTGTCTACACCATTCTGAATTAGTACCTGGCTTGGTAAATACTTCTACCATATAAAATGGCGCACGTTCAGATTTTTCTTCCTCGCGTAATAAAAGATCATTAAGAAGCACAGGATCTACCTTTGGAAGATATGTACTATAAAGTGACTCCAGCCCATGAAAGACATTTCTTAATTCTTGTATTGCAGACATAATTAGTATACCCGACCTCCACGTGTTTGAGGTACGACTACGAAAGTTCTTACTTCCTTGAATATGCAGGGTTTTATCTTACTGCTGTTGTCTTTAATCTTGCATGCAGTGAAATGCCACGCTATTTCTAGCGATAGATATGCAACAACGAATCCCGCAATCACATACAGAAGGTTTTCTATCATTCCATTTGTACAATATGGAAAGGCTGTTAATTAGTACTAGTAAAAACTGCATGTTATTAATCACAATGTTGTTTTACTTTATATAAAATAAGCCTAATAGAGCAGACACAAAGATCAAAGACGTGTTTTTTCAAGTTGTTTACTGCTAATTAGCGCGGGCTGCTAAAGTACAACCATTCACAAAAACATCAGTCGTTGCTGGATCTACGGGAATAATCTTGTAGTCCTTTCCAATTATGTACTTTGGTACAATTTTGGCTATCGAACATTTTAATCTTAATGCTATCATTATTATTGTTATCACATCCTACTAATTTCTTGCTGTGGTTACCATTCTCATTGTCTTGTGAACCTGAACTCATGATAGCGCCGCTACTATATAGTATTGTCATAATTGGTACCATAAAGACAAATGCATTGATTGCCAGACATTTTGTATTGGTTATATATAGCGAATATGTATTGGGTCGTTGTTATTAAGTTCAGGTAAAAACGTCAGTGTTTAATAAAAAGTGCGTATGATTTATCATACATATCGGTAAGGCTATTTAATATATCAAAGATAGCAGATTTCATTATATGAGTCTGTCAGAATTCCGTAATGTATCGACGACCACCGCTACCCAAAATGTGTTGTCAGCTCATAAATTACGTAAAAGAAGGACTAAAGTTATAGTAGGCATATTATTGGCCGCATTAGCATTATTAATTATCCTAACGTCGTCCATTTTACCGCTACCTTCACTAGCCACGGCAACAGCAAATGGTGTTGATTCTATTAAGATGACAAAACAACAGTCATTTGTTGATGCTAATGGTAAACTGAATGTCATAGGCGTAGTAGATAACAATTACAGGATACCAATTAGTGTCATAGTTAGTCTTAATACTATAGATAAATCATCAGGTATGACTAGGACGCTTACAGATCCTACTTTTGGTAATATTATCTACCCATACACTGGAGCACCATTTAAGTTCATAATTGATCC
>JBKPMK010000429.1:0-2498 GCA_046732115.1 Thermoproteota archaeon | reverse complement strand
TATTTGTATGCAAGTTTTCTGTTTTTTTTGACTGCTTTGATGTTTCAATATAAAATCTATTATTAGTGTTATCAAAATAATACCATGTGGGATGTATATTTGACTCTCCTTTCTCATCAACTGTGCCAATATGAATATTTCTGGCATCTTTAATGGAACAGGGCATAATAGAATACAACAAGCTAGAGAGAATTTATACAATTACAGAGAAGGGTATGCATTTCTTAGAGGTTTACAATCGGTTCAACCAATTGCGGACAAACAGTATACATACTATGGCAACCGAATTACAGACCGTGGGAACTACACAAGTAACAAACCAACAATCTAGCTACCTTGCCACAATAACAAGAACCAAAAACAGATGGAAATGCGAAAAGTGTCTAGTCCCGTTTGCAAATCTCAAGCTATTGAAATTGCACAAAGTAGAAAACCACTCTTACTAACTCATACTAAGTCAATGCATGTAATCATCAAATTCGCTATGCAGTAAAATGAGTTCTTTTTGAATATTTTACTGGTAAGGTTGCTGCCTTCTTCTGTAAATATAAGTTTGTCAACCATGTCCTAAGCTTTTGCTTCATATACTATGTTAAACGGTGTCTGAGTAGCACGTTTAAAATGCTTAAAGCCACCAGCTTTAACTACTTGCGATATACGTGCTTCTCCTGCTTGTGCTCCTAGAGCAGGTCCGTTTTGACTTAGTGATGCTGGTACACATACTAAAGTTGAAGAAGCGTAAAATAGGCGACCTATAAGGTTTAGGTTATCTTCTAGCTTGTCATTTGCAAATGGCTCTACTATCATAACTACTCCATCAGGTTTTTTGAGTGTTCGAAGTGCATGGGCTGTTGCTCCTTGTGGGTCTTCCATGTCATGTAAGCAATCAAAGAAGGCTATCAAATCATATCCATTACCTGCTCCTTCTTCTTGTTGAGGCAAGGGATAATTAGTAGAAGATGCAACTTCAAATTGGATTCTATCTTCACCTAATCCTTCTTCTCTTGCTTTTTTTCTTGCATACTCACTGGACGGAGGATGGTTATCAAATCCATAAAACTTGCAATTGGGATAAGCCTTTGCCATAAGTATAGTAGAAACCCCATGACAGCACCCAATATCAGCAACTTTTAAAAGTCCTTGCTTTAATTTCTCTTCAACCTTGCCATTATCAATTGCAGGAATCCATGAGCTGATGAGGTTAGCTGTATACGATGGCCTAAAGAATCTTTCTGTTCCTTCAAATAGGTCTTTATCATGTTCTCCCCAAGCAACACCTTTACCTGTTTTGAATGCTTCTGAGAGTTTTGGTTCATCTCGATAAAATGACATCATTGCTTGGAATGCACCTGGTATATATGCAGGGCTATTTTCATTAACCAATGCTTGAGCATGTTCAATAGGAAGAGCATATTTTTGAGAACTAGAATCATATGACAAATATCCAGCTGCAGCTTGATTTGCAAGCCATTCTCTTATGTAACGTTCAGAAGTAGCAGTAATATTGGCAAGCTCATGTGATGTAATTGGTTTTCCAAAATCAGACATCGCCTTATACAATCCAAGCTTATCCCCAATGTATGCCAAAACACAGCTACCAGCTCCTGCAAAATCAGTTAACACCTTTCCCACAAACTGTTGTAGCTTTTCATTGTCGATTGTTACTGTTGTTGATGGTGAAGCTGATGAAGATGATGATGAACTCATATGTCGGACTTATGCAATCAAGCCCAAATTTATAAACAATACTCACTTAATTAGAGTATCAGAAGAGAGCAGAGGGATAGTTCAACGTTCGGAATATACTCTATGTATTAGTATTTCAGAGACGATTAGAATAAGCTGATAGATACACCGATAAGCAATACTATATTGCATATACAACAGTAGTATTGAATTAAAAAAGTCTAATGATTCAAAGAAACAGCGAGACGGATGAGGGCTATATATATACACGTTATTGCTCAAGTTGCCATGTATGGAAGAAGACGATGAAATTGTGGAAAAAGTAAATAATATGAATACTGAATTTTATCGTGCCTTTGAAAACTTATCCATAGATATGATGGATAACTTGTGGAAGCATGATGAAAATGTTATTTGTATTCACCCAGGTTGGGATTTATTTACTGGCTGGTTGGCAATACGAGAAAGCTGGATAACAATATTTGCCAATACAGAGACGATAAAGTTCACAATTACAAATACAAAAGTAAGAACATTTGATAATAACAAAGTCGCTGTGATTGCATGTCTAGAAAACATAGAAACAACTTCGGCAAATGGACGAGTGATTAAGATTGGTGTTATTGCTACTAATATATTTGAGCAATGTGAACAACCAAATCAATGGCTACTTGTTCATCACCATGGTTCTCCTGTAACAAACTATATACCGCCTAACGTATCGTCTCAATGAGAATAGCTATATAATCATGCTAGTTTAGCGTTATTAGATTGATTGTTTTCTTTCTCAAGGTCCTGCATTCTTGCTGTTA